>JAWVZY010000009.1:0-22849 GCA_033721955.1 Candidatus Spechtbacterales bacterium | reverse complement strand
TTCAACAGAGAACTTGTTGAGTGGGATATGGTATTTGATGATGTTGACTTTAATTGGTCAACGACAGGCGATGTAAATGCTATGGATTTTGAGAGTATTTCAACTCATGAGCTTGGACATGCTGTAGGTCTTGCTGATCTATATACCAGTGATTGTAGCGAGGAGACAATGTATGGCTATGCTACGGAAGGCGAAACAAAGAAAAGAGATCTTAACTCAGGAGATATAACAGGAATGAGCAAGCTTTACTAAAAAGCATCAAAACAAAAAACCGCCGTATACGGCGGTTTTTTGTTTTGATAAAATAAAGATATATGATTCTAAAAATAGGTCATGCCGGCGCGGCAGGTTATGCTCCGGCAAATACATTATCTTCCATACAAAAAGCTCTTGATCTTGAAGTTGATATGATAGAGTTTGATGTACACTCTTGCGCTACGGGCGAGATAGTTTTAATACATGATGAAGATGTAAGCATCACAACAGACGGAAAAGGACTGGTGCACTCAATGAGTTTTGATGAGCTTAGAAAATTAAAAGTTGCCGGAGCAGAAACTATACCGACCTTACAGGAAGCGTTGGATCTCATAGGGCAAAAAACAGAGGTTAATATAGAAATTAAAAGCAGGCATGCGGTGGGGGGAGTATATAAAATAATTAAACAATATATAGAGGAGAAGCATTGGTCAAAAGATATTTTTTTGATATCTTCCTTTGATCCGGATGCCCTAGATGATTTTCGCGTACTTGAACGCGGGATAAGGAGCGGGTATCTTATAAAATTTCCTGTTCGCAGATCTTTAAACAGGGCTAAAAAATTAAATGCCTACTCTATAAATGTACAGTATCCCGCTCTTAATGAAAAATTTATACGTTTAGCTCATAAGCGGGGCCTGAAAGTTTTTGCCTTTACGGTAAATGAGCCTGAGGACATACGCGACCTTATATTTTTTGGCGTAGATGGCATCTTCTCTGATTTCCCCGATAGAATACCTTCCGATTAAAATATTTGCAATTTTTTGTATTAAAAGAGCCCCTTTCTTTAAGAGGTTCATAAGAAAGGGGCTGAGTTGAGGAAAGGAGGTGCTTTGTTGCGATATCGCTGTATAATAGGTGCCGCTTATTATTGCGGCGTGGAAAGAACTGGTACGTGTGAAGAGGCGCTGCCTGAAGGCCGAAGCAGTGGCTCCAGGCGAAGAAAGAAAGTTCGGTTCCCAAGCCGAGTCTGGGTGTTCAGGAGTGAAGGCGAAGAGTCATTTACCCTCACTCTGAAATCATTTTATCAAAACAGAATTTATTGTCAATATTCTAAATTCAAAATAATTGTGGCTTTATAGTATAATGTAAGTATGAAAAGCGATCCCAGGTATTACAGAGAATATTCTAAAACACCCCTTACCGAGCGTATACTTCATGCTTCCCGCGGAATTTATAACGCGTGGCGCAAGGAACCTAACTTCCGCATAGAGGCTCTTATAGCACTTTTAGTTTTAGGTGCTATGCTTATATTGCCACTAACCAGCACGGAGCGTGCTGTATTGGTTGTAGTTATAACTATAGTTTTAGCATTGGAAACAATAAACTCCATTATAGAGAGAGTGCTAAATATTATACATCCTGAGTTTTCTGATGAGGTCAAAAAGATAAAAGATACAATGGCCGGTGTTGTCTTTATGGCATCGGCAGCTTCGGTTGTTGTGGGGCTATTTATTTTAACAAGACCCATGCTTCAATTGGATATTTATATTCAGAATTTATTGCAATTGGTGAGGTCACAAACATGGGTAGCCGCAGCTTCGTTTTTTACTTTATTGGGTGACTGGAAAATAATAGTAGGGCTTGCAGTTATTTTAGTGTCATATCTTATTAGTAAAAAGCGCTACGGAGATACAACATTTTTGATTGGCTCAGTGCTTATGGGGTATGTATTTCTTTATCTTTTAAAATGGGGCTTTGGCAGAGAACGCCCGATCTCGGTTGATTTTTTTGGAGCTCATGAATATGCTTTTCCAAGCGGCCATGTCTTTATTGCCACAGTATTCTTTTTTGCCGCCGCTTTTGTCTTAAGTCGCTACAAGAAGAATAAATACCTTTTTCTTATTGCGGGTGCCGTAGTTGCGGCTGTGGCGCTCACCAGGGTTGTTTTGTCTGTGCATTGGTTTTCAGATGTTGTAGGCGGTTTTATATTTGCTATATTCTGGCTGCTTCTCTCATACGGGATAAATAATGATTTGTGGCGAAGAGGCGAGAGTTAAAATATATAAATTGATTATGCCGGCATTTCTATCAAATAAAAAAATAGTATCTTCTTTGGTCCTTATTTTCATGTTTGTAATTGCCGGATTTTTTTTATTTGGCGGAGATTCTGCTCCTCAAAGTACTCGCACTCCCACAGGCACAGAAATATCTTTTGATGAAGATGGCAAGCAGGCAGCTCCAAAAAGAGATATTTTTGGAGAATTAGAACAAAATTCAGAAACACAGATGGCAGAACTTGAAGCTGTAGACAGTAGTGATTCCTCGGGCATTGCCTATATTCTCACTGAAAGCGATAGCACCTTGCATGCGGTAGTTGCAGATATGCCCGATCCTCAAGCGGGTAATGTATATGAAGGTTGGCTTGTAAGATCAGATCCGCCGGGCTTTTTCTCTACGGGAGTTATGAATAAAAATATAAAAGAGCAGTGGATATTAAAGTATGAAAGCTCAGGCGATTTTCCTGCCCACAAAATAGTGGTTATAACAGAGGAGGAAGTGTTAGATGGAATACCCGAAAGGCATGTACTTGAAGGCAGGTTTTAATCCACAGGCCTATAGAGGATAAAATTGGTAAAATATAAATACAGATATTAATTGTCTGTATTTTTATGGACGAAAATTGGCTTGGGAACATAAGGCGCGCAAACATGCGCGATCTTTCAAACAGACGGGAACTAGTTGAATTTATTAATATGCTTCGCAGGGAAGATTATTCTTTTGATGAAATACAGGCATTGCTTAGACGCGCGGGACATGATATAGATAAAAACACTATACGCACAGCATCAACGAGATGAAAACTAAATTTACAATTTTAGCTATAATTTTTCTGCTTGGCTTGGCAGGGATTTTTTATTTACACCAGGCACAGGGTGAGCCACCTCACAGAGAAGAGTTAAATACTTCCGGTGATAAAAAAAGCACTGAGCCCTCATACCACCCTGAACTTTCTTTGCAGGCGTTGGGGCAGATGGAGTTTAACGGGCGTGATCTTCAGTTGGGGCGTGTTTTAGATAATAATAGCGCATATACTCGCTACTATGTAGAATATAAAAGCGGTGGGCTTACAATAAGCGGGATTATGAATGTGCCTAAAGGCGACGGCCCTTTTCCTGTACTTATTTTAAATCATGGCTATATTGATCCCGCTATATATACAAATGGCAGAGGGCTTAAGCGTGAACAGGATTATTTTGCCCGCCGAGGATATGTAGTAATACACCCCGATTACAGAAATCACGCCTTTTCTTCAGATACAGTGCATGAAGATAAGAGATTTCGTTTTGGTTATGCAGAGGATGTGATAAACGCTATATATGCCGTACAAGAAAGTGAACTTGAGTTTTTTGATAAAGATAATATAGGCATGCTCGGCCATTCAATGGGGGGAGGTGTGGCGCTTAAAATAATGACATCTAATCCTAATCTTGTAGATGCTGTATCTCTTTATGCTCCTGTAAGTTCTGTGGCTTGGGATAATTTCCAGCAGTGGACTGTAGACAGGGAAGAAATAGCGCAGGAAATATTAGATACTCGCGGCACTCCCGAAGAAAATCCTGAATTTTGGGCTAATATCTCACCAATAAACTTTTTGGATAAAACTAAGGCACCTGTAATTTTGCATCATGGCACTGCCGATGCGGATGTGCCTATTGCCTGGTCTGACAAGTTAGATAAGGCGATGGAAAATGAGGGTAAGGTTATTACCTACTATATATATGAGGGCGGTCCCCATGAGTTTATAAATGAGTGGCCCTTGTTTATGCAAAGGAATCTGGAATTCTTTAATGAGCATCTAAAAAATTAACCCCCGCTTTACAAGAGGGGGTTTTTAATTTATATTATAGGCAACTTTAGAATAAGGAGATTGATATGGGAGCCAGAGAAAAATCCTGGACACAAGAGCAGGAAGAGCTTATAGAAAAAGGAATAGAACAGGCAACTCTAAACTTACACAGATTTGGCCCCTTGCACCCAAGGGCACTTGAACGCCTTTTGCAGGATCAGGGTTATGGGAAGAATTTAGTTGTTCCGAGCGGAGAATATAAAGAGGATGGATCTGAAAGTGATAGATCCGCGAGCTTGGCAGGAATTATCATGTGGCGCCTGTTAGATAATAAAAAAGTAAGAGTTACTAATGAAAAGACCTTTCGGCTTGAGGGTTCGCCTGTGGCAAATGAAGATGATATACAGGAGCAAAAAGTCCTCCAGGCATTAGAGGGTCTTGGCGGCATAGCAACATACAATAATCTTCACCACGTTCTTTTTTTTGAAGGGTTTAGCGATGAATCCATTGAAGGTAATATTAAAAAACTTATTAAATCAGGCAAGATCAAAAAATCATTTATTGTTTCCGGTTATCGCCGCGTATGGGAATTGCGCAGTTAGTTATTTTCTACAGCCGTTTAAAGCGGCTGTTTTTTATTGGATGCTGTTTGCTATATAATGAATGTAATGTCTGATTCTTATAAAACGTGGCCCTGGAATACAGCTGGTTATCAAATTTATCCCAGAAGCTTTAAAGATACAACAGGTAACGGCATTGGTGATTTGCAGGGTATTATTGAGAAGCTGGATTATATAGAAGGTCTTGGCGTGGGCGCTGTTTGGCTATCACCATTTTTCCCCTCTCCCATGGCGGACTTTGGCTATGATGTAGCTGATTACAAGGGCGTAGATCCTATCTTTGGTACGCTTGAGGATTTTGATGAGCTTTTAAAGGAGGTGCATAAAAGAGAGATGCGCCTTCTTATAGATTTTGTACCTAATCATACCTCAAGCCGGCATCCATGGTTTATAGAATCCCGTTCTTCAAAAAATAACCCAAAGCGCAATTGGTATGTATGGAAAGATCCCGCACCCGGCGGCGGTCCGCCTAATAACTGGCTTAGCGTGTTTGGGGGCTCTGCTTGGGAATATGATAAAAAAACAGAGCAGTATTATTTGCATAGCTTCTTAAAAGAGCAGCCGGATTTAAATTGGGATAACCCCAATGTAAGAGAAGCGATGAAAGAAAATTTACGTTTTTGGCTTGATATGGGGGTTGATGGCGTGCGCTTGGATGCTGTGCACTATCTGAGCAAAGATAAGGAATTTCGCAGTGACCTTCCTAAAAAAGATTATAAAGAGGATAGTGAAATATATGATGCGCTCATACATAAATACAGTAAAGACGGCCCGAATTTATTTAATTATTTGAATGAGTTAGTGGGCGTGCTTAAAGAACACAAAGAACAGAAATTTATGATAACTGAGACGGCGCGCACTTTAAGCGTAGAAGAGCACAAGCTTTTTTATGAAAAACTTGATAGCAGTTATACTTCACCCTTTAATTTTTGCCTAATTAATATAGAGTGGAGACCTTCTGCGATTAAAGATTATATAGATCAATTTCATGCCCAGCTAAAACCTCAAGATCTGCCCGTATACGCTCTGGAAAATCATGATAATCCTCGTATATGCACTCAGATTGGCTCAGCTCAGGCGCGTGTGGCCGCGATGCTCCTGCTTACATTGCCTGGAATGACATTTATTTATCAGGGACAAGAACTTGCTATGACAGATACTGATATCTCCGAAGATAAATTAAAGGATCCTGCAAGTAAGCGTGGCAAAGAATATAGCAGGGATTATGTGCGCACTCCTATGCAATGGAGCGGAGATAAGTATGGCGGGTTTTCAGATACGGAACCATGGCTTCCTGTAAATAAAAATTATAAGAGAATCAATGTGGAAGTTGAAAAAGACGATGCCCGTTCAATGCTTCATTTATATAAAAAACTTATTGCTCTCAAATCTAATAAAGAAGAACTTAAGTATGGTAAATACGACCCTATATATACTTCAAATAAAGATATCTTTGCTTTTCAAAGAAGTTTAGATGGAAAAGAGCTTTTAATCCTCCTTAATTTTACGGACAAAAAACAAAAGCTTTCTTTAAATAACAAAAAAACCCCGCTAAAGCCGGGTCATGTTCGGGTTATGCTTGATACAGGCCTTAAAAAAGAAAAAGAAGGGTTAAACTTATCAAACCTTATACTAGAGGCAAACGAGGGTATGATTTTGGAGTATCTGGGATAGGGGACTATTTTTTGCTCTTGCCGGCGCGCTTCTGTTCTTGCTGTTCCTCCAGCATTATCTGGAAAACTTCTAAAGTCGGGTCAAGTTTTGGCTTTTCTCCGTAAAAATAAGAAACCGGCTTTCCTGTAAGGTCGGATATTTTTTTGAGTAAATTTGGGTTTACTCTTCTTTTATTGTTTTCTATATAACCAACAAAAGAACCGCTTATACCAAGCTTTTTCCCGAATTCTTTTTGGGACATGCCCATTTGCTTACGGATCTTCTTCAGTTTTTTACCTATTTTTGCATTGGAATCCATAATAAATACATATTACCACAACCTTGACGATATAGCAATATTATAACTTGGTAGGCAACTTTTAGTTGTTGACACCCTTTTGTGCCGATAATATAATAACAACATAATGTTGTTTAACATATAGCATTGTTTGTTGTCGGAGAGAAAGGAGATATGCATGGGAAAGGATAAGGGGAATCTTTATTTGAATTATCCAAATAAGCCGCTTATTTTAGGAGGTGGTGATATAGAAGTTGCAGATAATGGAAAAGTATATGCTAATATCGAGCAAAATAAAAAAGAATTCTCTTTTTATGATGGATCTGCTCTTGATCTAATTGATAGTGATAATTATGGTTTAATTGAGGATCTTATTGAGGGCTCTGAATTATTTAACAGCGCAATGCATGAATTTTCTAATTATGATAAATTCTCAGCATATGGCGAGTGGGTATATTACCCTGCCTCAGATAAAATTGTGCGTTACGCGCCAAGGTTTTGGCATCGTCTTGCGCTGGTATTGCGAAATTCAACCCTATATAGAGATAGCAACGTTTGTTTATCATGGAAAGAAATTCGGCAGTTATTCGATAACGCTGTAATTGCGGTTGCAGGATGCAGTGTGGGCAATAATGTTGCTCGCTCCATCGTGCAAAGTTTGCGCCCAAAACATATAAAGATAGCGGATGTTAAAGAATATAAGATAACAAATGCTAATCGTGTCCCTATTTCTTATAAAGATATAGGAAGAAATAAGGCTCAGGTCACAGCGGAACAAATACATTCTATAGATCCCTTTATTAATATCTCTGTGTATGCAGAAGGTGTTGGAGAAGAGAATATAGAGGATTTAATTTTGGGCAATAGTTTTATTGGCGAACCTGCTGCAAACATTGTAGTAGATGAAACAGATGATCCCGAAATTAAACTCATGCTTTGGCAGGCGGCACGCAAGGCACGCATACCTGTTGTTATGGCAAGCGATCTTGGCTCAGCTGTACAGGTTGATATACGCAGGTTTGATCTAGAACCTAAACTATCTCTTGCTTGCGGGATAAGTGATGAGGAGCTTTTTACAAAGAGAGACGCGTGGAAGGCGAATGTTACAGATAAAAATAGCTTCTATGAATTTGTTTTTGCTCTCGTTGGACATAATTACAGGCATGTTGCGGAGTTTAAGAGAATAATCTTAAATCAGGAAGAACCGCTTTTTGGTGGCGTGCCTCAGCTTGGCTCAACTGCGGCAATGGCAGGGGCCATGGCAGCAGAGAGTATTGCCCGTATCATATTGGGTGATGTCCGGCCGGAGAGAATGTTCATAGATAAAAATACGGGTAATGTAATCATAGAAGGTAGATTGTTGGGAGGAGGTATTCAAATTGAATAATCTTCCCGATCCGATATTAGCTTATAAGATAAAAGAAGCTCTTTTCCATGTTTATAAGGTTAAGGCCATGTATAAGAACGAGTGGTTAAATCCTAAACTTGGAGAGCTGCTCTTGGAGGCCAGAAGATCATATTACATATATGGAGATTTACCGCCATTGGATGCATATGATCAAAAATCTGCCATTTACATGGTTAGGGCGTGTTACCCCGGGCACGGAGGTACTGTAGAGGAGTGGGCCAGCACAAGATTGGTTCCCGGAGATAATATTCCCCTCGGCACTGAAGATTTGAACCTTTTTAACTATAGAGGAATTTCATTGGGCGATTTGATAAAAGAAAGATTATTTGATAATAGTGAAAATTATCTCAACTTTGTTGTTGCGAGTTCAAGGACATGCGCGATAGCTCCTCGCTTGCTTTCAGGACAAGACAATCAGAGGAGCTCGCCAAAATATACTGCGGTTTGTTTTTCCCTGATCCATCACCAGTTTATGAGGGAATATCAAAAACAATATGGCCAATCCAGTTATGTGGTGGGCACAGTTGTACCTAAATTTATAAACAAGGCATTAGCTATAGATGGCAAGGCGCCTTCTTTTATGTCTTCTGCAGAAGTTTTGGGAATAAGCGCTCCCGAAGAATTAAAGCTTGATAGAGAGTATGATCATCATTATGTATATAGATTTCCTTTCTATTTTTTAAATAGGGCACAGCTTTTGGAGGTTATATATAGGTTAATTTGTGAAGGTATTTTGTCTGAGCGCAGCATTAGCTATTATTTGGAAACGGATCTAAGCTTTAACGAACTTAAAGAGAGAGTTCGTTCAAAGCCGGAACTATTTAGGAATTTAGGAAAGCTCTTAACTGTTGAAGGTCCTATCAAACATTCAACTATTAGCGGCAACCAACTTAGGGATATTATTAATAAAAATGTTGATGATGGCCCTCGTTCTTTTTTAACAAAAGCTAATTTATGGCTCAAAAGTATTGAGGGTACACTATCTTCTGGAAAATTTGAAGTTATCTAAATATCCGCAGGAGAAAGTCCTGCGGATTTTATACATGGTACAATAAAAATAAATACGCATCATTAAAAGCAAATATGCTTCATCACGCTTCTACAATAGATATTTTAATTCCAGTAATCACTTCTTTGACAGCAGGGTTTCTTGGTTTAGTTATATATCTGAGAAACCCCTCAAGCTGGACTAATCGCATTTTTTCACTACTGGCTTTGAATGTTGTAATATATGCACCCATACATTTCTTGACATTTTTCCCGCCGGTAGGAACACCTCACAATCAATTGTTTTGGATAAGGGTTGATATGGCGGTTGGTGCTTTTTTGGGGCCTTTACTGCTTCTTCTTGTCTATAATTTCCCCAAAAAAGATTTTATAATGCCGCGTAAATATTTATATCCCCTTTTAGGTTTGTTATTTATAACTGTTGTAGCTTGTCTTACCCCTTTTGTTTTTAGCGGTATAGAATATCCAAATGGCCCTCCTCCCGCACCACCCCTTCCCACGCCCGCGCCCGGGATAATTCTATATTTTATAGATTTTTTGGGCCTTATTTTGCTTAGCTTTATTTTAATTACTATTAAATATAGAAAAGCAGAGGGAAGGGAAAAAACCAGAATAGGTTATTTCCTATATGGTATAGTGGGTACCTTTTCTATATTGGTTATCCTTACATTTATTTTAGTTATTATATTTAAAATATCAGCAGGGGTATTTTTGGGTCCACCCTCCTTTTTAATATTGGTATTATTTTTAGCATATGCCATAGCTCGCCATCACTTTTTGGACATAAGACCTATTATTGTAAGGGCGGCATCCTTCTTCGTTTTATTTGCAATAGCAGCTCTTATTTACAATATTATTTTAACCCTGTTTATAAGAGAGGTTTCGGATATAGAGTCCTCATGGCGTTTATTTATTGGAGGAACTGCCCTCGCGTTATTGGCTTTTTCTTCCTTTCCTGTTTTAGAGAAATTAATGCGGCGCATAACAGATAGAATATTTTTTAAAGGGCAGTATGATAGTGAAAAATTATTGTCAGAACTTACAACTACCATGGCTGAAAACATAGAATTGAAGCCGATGTTAAATAAAACCCTGCATCTTTTGACAAGGCATATGCGTATAAGCAAGGCATTATTTGCCATAGTTGAAGATCATAAAGTTACAGATATACATGGAATAGGCTATAAAACTTATAGTTTTCGTGCCTTAGCGTTGGATAAATTTTTTAACCAAAGGCAACAGGCAGAAAATATGATCTTTTTTGATGAGCTTCAAGATAAAGAGCTTAAAGATCTTTTTAGGGATTTTGATATATCAATTGTAATTCCGCTTCGTGTCAAAAAAGAGGAGGTGGCTGTATTGGTATTGGGTCCTAAATCTTCGGGAGAGTCTTATAATAAAAAAGATGCAGAACTTTTGGATATTTTTTCACAGCAAGCGGCAATAACAATACAGAATTCCAAAAATTACGAAGCTCTCAAAAGGTTTAATGTGAAATTGGAAAACATGGTAGAGGAGCGCACAAAAGAGCTTAAAGAGTCACAACAGCGGGAGCTTGAAAAGGCAAAGGAACTCTCTCGCCTTAAGGACAATTTCTTAAACATGACAGCGCATGAACTAAGAGGCCCCTTAATGCCCATTAGCACACAGGTTCAGCTTTTACTTGATGATGCTTTTGGTAAATTAACAAAAGCACAAGTGAAAAGCTTGAAGATGATAAATAGAAACTTAGATTCTCTTGAAAAATTAACAGGTGACCTTCTGGATATTACCAGAATAAAAACAAAAAAACTTAAAATAGAGCCGAAAAAAACGAATTTAAAAAAGGTAATAGAACAGAGTGTTGAAAATTATAAAGAGAAAGCTAAGGAGGAAAATATAGATCTTTCTCTTGAAGTTAAAAATATACCGGAAGTATATGCAGACCCGGTACGTATGTTACAGGTTTTTAATGATCTATTAAATAACGCCTTTAAGTTTACAGATGAAAATGGTAAAATTAAAGTAATCGCCGAGGAGATGAGCAATGGCGAGCTAATATTAGTTCAGGTAAAAGATACCGGCTCGGGTATTGCAAAGAAAGATTTGGAAAAGATATTTGAACCGTTTGTACAGGCAGATCCGCCTATGACAAGAAGGGCAGGGGGTATAGGACTTGGACTTGTTATTGTTCGCGGAATTATTGAGCAGCACGGAGGTAGAATTTGGGCAGAATCTGGAGGAAAAGGAAAAGGCGCTACATTTAAGTTTATATTACCCGTAAATAAATTAAAAAAATAATATGGCAAAAGAAGAACAAAAAAAGATATTACACATGGATAACGAACTTGACGTCCTTGAATCAGTAAGAGCTATTTTAGAGCGCGACGGTTATGAGGTAAAGAGCGCATCAACCGTGGACGAGACACTGAGCGCTATAGAGAATGAAGATTATGATCTTGTGCTTTTAGATATAATGATGCCTAGTTTATCGGGGTGGGATGTGTTTAACAGGATAACCAAAGAAAAGCCGGATCAGAAAGTTGCATTCCTCAGTGCTCTTGAAGTTTCACCTGAGAGAAAAAAGGCGCTTATAAAGGCGGGTGTAGTTGATTATTTCACAAAACCCATAGACATTAAAAACTTTTCTAAAAGAATAAAGAGCGTGCTTAAAGATTAAAGATAAATAATATTTGAACGTTCAAAAATACGCCTCCGAGGGCGTATTTTTAGTGGGTTATCCTTTGACAACAAAAAGTTGTAGTGTTTTACTGATAATAACCAAGTATGTTTGGTAAATCTGAAAAAATATTAAAATTTTTAAATTCTATTCCCAAAGGCGGGGTAGGCCGTTTTTTAAGCAAGATGGGCCTGTTTTTATTTTTTGCACTTCCCATGATAACAGTACTTATCTGGGGCGCGTGGTGGGTATATCGCGACACTACATTGTCTGTTGTAAATAGCCAGAAAGATTCAGCACTTTTAGGGCGCGAAACAATGCAGGAGCGCCTTGAGCATTTAATTGATATTGGCTTAGCACTTGCAATACGAGATGATTTTGTTGGCTTGGTTTCAGAGGGCAAATGGGAAGATGCTGTACAAACAATGAAAGATATTCCGCAGGACTTTCCCTATATAGAACGTGTTTTTCTTGCAAATAAAGAAGGTATATTAACCGCAGACACTCCTCACAGACCCGGTGTTGTCGGTGTGGATTTTTCTTATAGGGACTGGTACAGAGGTGTTAGTGAGAATTGGCAACCCTATATTTCACATGTTTATACAAGAGAAGCCCAACCTCAATTAAATGTTGTTGCAGTTACTATTCCTGTTAAAGCAGCGGAGGGTGAGCCCTTGGGTATTTTAGTTTTACAAATACGCCTTGAGGCGGTGGCAGATTGGGCTCGCGGGATAGATACCGGAGGGGAAGGGTTTATATATTTTATTGATCAGGACGGCTCCATAGTGGCACACCCTCACTACCGTCTTCAGGAGGGTATTATAGATTATTCCTCGCTCTCTATAGTGCAGGATCTTATTGCGGGCAAATCAGGCACTGCAGAGTTTTATAATTTTATTGAAGGCGAGGAACAGTTAGCCGCCTACTATCCCTTGGTAGAATATGGATGGGGAGTAATAGCTGCACAGGATACAATTACTGCATTTGCTGCTCGCAATAGCCAGCTTAGCTTTTTTGTGGCAGTCGGTATTTTAGCAACTTTAATCGGCATTATACTTACTTATCTATTAATAAAACTACTTCAGGAAATAAATATACAACGTGTAAGGCAGGAATTATTTTTGCAAAGCATAGGCGATGGTGTTTTTGTTATAAATAATAACAGGGAAATAATATATTTTAACAGAGCGGCTGAAAAGCTAAGCGGTTATAGTACAAGCGAGGCATTGCACAGGCCATATAATGAAGTTTTAAAATTTGTTAAAGAAGATACCAAAGAAGAAAATGATAAATTTATTAAGGAAGCACTTAGCGGAAAGCATTCTAGCATGGAAGATAGCACAGTACTTGTGCGCAAAGACAATACAAATATGCCTGTTGCAGATAGCGCCGCACCCATTGAGGACAAAAAGGGAGAGATTAAGGGAGCTGTTGTTGTATTTCGTGATGAGACAGAGGCAAAAGAAATAGAGCAGATAAGAAAAGAGATGATATCTCTAACTTCGCACCAGCTTAAAACACCTATAACCCATATACGTCTTTATATTGAAACAATGCAAAATTACAAGATGTCTAAAAAGGCGATGGAGCAATTAAGTGCAATTGATGAGGTTGCCGCCAATATGTTTCAAATGGTAAAGAATATGCTTAATTTAGCAAAACTTGAGCAGGGAGATATTAAAATGCAGATAGAACCCGTAGACAGCGCAAATGTTTTAGAGGATGTAATAGCAGGTCTTGAAACAATGATTAAAAAATATAATGTAAAGTTGAACTTCAAAAAGCCAAAAGATATTTTGCCCAAGGTGCTTGCTAATGAAATATTTTTAAGCGAGGTTTTTAAAAATTTAGTATCTAATGCTATAAAATATGCACAAGGTGAAGTTGATCTGTTCTTAACTCAAAAAGAAGGCAAAGTGTTATTTGAATGCCGGGATAATGGAATAGGTATTCCCAAAAAGGAGCAAAAAGATGTATTTTCAAAGTTCTTTCGCGCTACAAACGCAAAGCAAAAGGAGGTGGAGGGCACGGGCCTTGGCTTGAATATAGCAGAAGAGATAGTGAAAAGATTTGGCGGCAGGGTTTGGTTTGAGTCGGAAGAGGGGGAGGGCACCACATTTTATGTAGAGCTACCTACCGAAAATAGTTAAAATTATATATAGAGACCCCCGGACTTATATGGGATATTTATATCGCGCTTGCGCGATTTTTATTTTTATATATTGACATTATACCCCCCTAGGGTATAATTAATATATGAAAAAAGAAATAAAAAAACAAGCAACCAATCGCCTTAGAAGAATTGAGGGCCAGATTCGTGGTCTTCAAAAAATGGTTGAAGAAGAAAAATATTGTATTGATATAATTACTCAATCTTCTGCTATTAAAGAAGCGCTCACAGGCGTTGAGAGTTTGCTTTTAGAAAATCATCTATCTACTCATGTAGCTGAGCAAATGAAAAGCGGAAAGACAAAAAAAGCAACTGAAGAAGTTTTAAAAATATATAAGCTATCACGTAAAAAATAATATGTCTGCCTATATCTGTCCTATGCACCCCAAGGTTACCAAGGATTCTCCCGGAAAATGCAGCAAATGCGGAATGGATCTCGTTAAAGAGGGTTCAGGCCAAAATTCCGGGCACCAGGATCATTCAAGCCATCATGCCCATATGGTAGCTGATTTCAGGCGCCGGTTTTGGATATCTTTGATCTTGTCTGTGCCCGTGCTTTTGCTCGCACCTTCTATTCAGAACTTTTTGAATATAGATTTTTCTTTTGAAAGCAGTAACCATGTTGCTCTTTTCATAGCAACTATAATTTATTTATACGGAGGCAAACCGTTTTTAACAGGCCTTTGGGATGAATTGAAGGATAAAAAACCCGGCATGATGACGCTTGTGGCTGTCGGAATTTCCACCGCGTATTTTTATAGCGCGGCTGTTGTTTTTGGACTTGAGGGCAAGCAATTGCTTTGGGAGCTTGTAACCTTGGTAGATGTGATGCTTTTGGGGCATTGGCTTGAAATGCGCTCTGTTATGGGTGCGAGTCGCGCGATTGAAGAGCTTGCCAAACTTCTTCCATCCACCGCTCATTTAGTAACCTCAGATGGAAAAACTAAAGACGTTTCGGTGGATGAGTTAAAGGTGGGAGATAGGGTGCTTGTAAAGCCCGGAGAGAAGATTCCCGTTGATGGTATTGTTATTGAGGGCATTAGCAGTGTCAATGAAAGCATGTTAACCGGCGAGACAAAGCCCGTTGAAAAAGAAAAAGACAGCAAGGTTATAGCCGGCGCTGTAAATGGTGATGGCTCTCTAACCGTTGAGATTGAAAAAACAGGTAAAGACACCTATCTTTCCCAGATATCTGATCTTGTCTCTGCCGCCCAAGAGCAGAAAAGTAAAACACAAAATTTGGCAAATCGTGCTGCTGTATGGCTTACGATTGTAGCGCTTGGCGGGGGAATTATAACTCTTTTTTCATGGTTGCTTCTAACATCTCAGGATTTTGGCTTTGCTCTAGAGCGCACCATAGCTGTAATTGTTATTGCATGCCCTCATGCTCTTGGCCTTGCTATACCTCTTGTTGTTATGTTTTCAACAGGGCTTGCTGCAAAAAATGGACTCTTGATACGCAACCGCACCTCATTTGAAAAAGCGCGCGATATAACAGCTATTATATTAGATAAAACAGGCACACTAACCCGAGGAGAGTTTAAAGTTTCAGACATTGAAAGTTTTGGCGAATTTTCTACCGAAGAAATATTGGCATATGCCGCATCTGTTGATGCAAGTTCAGCCCATCCTATTTCAAAGGCAATCGTAAGCGCCTCTGGTCGCACTAAGGGCGTTGAAGGTTTTAAGCAAATATCGGGCAAGGGGGCTGAGGGCATAGTTGGCGGCAAGGAAATAAAGGTGCTTAGCTTAAAAGCCGCAGAAGAATTGGAGCCGACTGTATCAGAAAATAAAAAAGTAAAGGAAATTTCAAGCCAGGGCAAAACATTAACCGTTGTATTTATTGAGGGCAAAGCAGAGGGAATTATAGCATTAGATGATGTTATACGGGAAAGCTCGAAGGATGCTGTATCTAGGTTAAAAAATATGGGAATTAAAGTAATTATGCTTACAGGAGATAATAAAGCTGTAGCTGAGAGAGTGGCAAAGGAGGTTGGTGTAGATGATTATTTTGCCGAAGTTTTGCCCGAGGAAAAATCTAAAAAGGTAAAAGAAGTACAGGAAGAAGGTTATATAGTTGCTATGGTGGGAGATGGCGTAAATGATGCGCCTGCCTTAGCACAGTCCCATGTGGGAATTGCAATAGGTGCCGGAACCGATGTTGCAATTGAGGCAGGTGATATAGTTTTAGTAAAGAACGATCCTGCAGATATAGTGAAGGTAATATCTCTCGCGAAAAAGACATACAGTAAAATGGTGCAGAATCTTTGGTGGGCTGCCGGATATAATATTTTTGCACTTCCTCTGGCCGCAGGCGCGCTGTACTGGGCCGGGATTGTATTGAGCCCTGCTTTTGGAGCAGTTCTTATGTCGCTTAGCACTGTTATAGTGGCGTTTAATGCTACATTATTAAAAAAAGGTGTATAATAATTATATGAACATAAAAACTACGGTAATTCTTTTGGTATCAATATTTTTCTCCATAACTATTTTTGGAGCTTTTATTATGTCCGGAATGGGCCACTCAATGGAACTGTGCCCGTTTTCTGTATTGAATCCTATTGATTGCCCCTCAACCAATGAAATATCTATAGCCCTGCACCACATAAGTTCTTTAGATAATTTTTCAACAGCTATATTTAGTATTAATATAATGTTTTTGTTGGTATTATCTACATTTTTTGCTGTTAAAATATTTATTTATAAAAATCTTATACTTAAATCTAAAATTAAAAATCTAAACATCACTCTTTGCAATTATCTGAAATTAAACGAAGAAATTTATCTAAATATTGTAAACTTATTATTTTGGATAAAAAATATTCAAACATCGCGCCCTGCCTATGCTTTACTTAGGCGCGTTAGTATATATCCCTTCGGGATATAGGATTATTGTTTATTAATTTAACTTTTACGCGCCTGCCCAAATAAGAGCAGGCGCTTTTTTATTAACATGAAAAAAACAGCATTAATTTCACTATCTATTTTCGCATTTATTGCCTTGCTTGCATGGCTGGGCTCTTCAGGGGCTCGGAATCCGGTGGTTGCAGGCTATTCGGACAGTTCTTTAAGTGCGCCGGTTAATAGTTTTGATTTTGAAACTATTTCTATGGAGGATGGTGATGTCGAGCATAATTTTGAGTTAACTAATAACGGAACTGAACCCGTAGTTATCACGAAAGTTTACACATCATGCATGTGCACGACGGCATATATTTATGATTCTGCAGGAAATGAATACGGGTATTTTGGTATGCAGGGGCACGGCAGAAGCCCTGTAGCTAATGTAACTGTACAGCCGGGAGAAAGTGCTACGGTCAGGGCGGTATTTGATCCTGCTGCACACGGTCCCTCAGGTATCGGTTTGGCCAGCAGGAATATTTATCTAGAAACTAATTCATCCCATTCTCCTAAAATGGAACTTTCATTCAGGGCAATGGTAACAAGATAACATGGATATAATTTTAGGTGCTTCAATTATTGCATCATTTTTTGCAGGCATGGTGGCGCTTTTTGCACCGTGTTGCATTGGGTTTATATTCCCCGCTTACATGGCCTCTGTATTCAAAAAGAAAACTAAAATTATTCGCATGACATTTGTATTTTTTGGAGGAATCTCAGTAATTCTGATACCCATAGGCCTGGGTGCCGCATGGCTTGCAGATATATTTCGCAGTTTTCATACAGAAATGTATTTATTGGGTGGATTGTTTATGGTTTTGCTTGGAATATTGGCGGTTATGGGAAAGAGTTTATCTATTATTCCCGGTCTTAAAAATAAGCATGTAAACAGCGGAGACATGAACTCAAAGTCGGTCTTTACTTTAGGAGTACTCTCGGGTGCCGCAACCTCTTGCTGTGCGCCTGTCCTTGCAGGAGCCATGACTCTCGCTGTAATATCAGGAACATTCTGGAAGGCACTAATAGTCGTATTTGCTTATGTATTTGGCATGGTATTTCCGCTTTTTATCGCGGCTTATTTTTACGACAGGTTTCAATTTGAAAATCTTAAAATAATACGCGGAAAATTGATAGATCTCAACCTCGGCATTAAAAAGATAAAAGTACACACAACAAATCTTTTGTCTGCCGCAGTTTTTATCGGCATGGGTTTAGTACTGATTATGTTGGCGTTGAGTGGAAACACCTTCTGGGCGCCTGAAGCACAGGTGCAGATAGGAGAGATGCTCAATGAGATCTCTCAAAACCTTGTTAATAAGTTAAATGGTATGCCGGATTTTATCTGGGCAACCTTAATTATAGGATTATTCGCTTTTTTTATAGTAAAAGCGCGTATATCTTCAAAAAAAAATGACAGAAACAGAAACTAAAGAGGAAAAAAACAAAAAAAGAAAAAAACAAAAAAAGCTTAATCCGTTTTTACTGTTTACATCAAGCTTATTGGTATTTACCCTTATTGGCTTTTCTATTTTATTTCATTTTAGTATTTCAATAACTCCTAAGTGGATAGTGAAATACACACAAGATGGAATTGAAATACTTGTTAACCCCGAGATATTAGAAATGAGAGCAGTCGAGATAGAAGAAGAGCTTGAATATAAGGTAACTCCTGAAGGCGGAATAGCTATACCTGTTCAATGGAATGCACTGGGAGCACAGATGGTGAATGCAGGCGTCATAGATAAAGAAAAATTCTATGCACTATATGAAAGGAGGGGCGGTCTTGAGGATCGTGAAGAAAGATTGTTGGATGAAGGGTATAACGGTAATATAGTAATAGATGCTAAAAACTCTAATGTAATTTTAAACTTGCTATGGGCGCTCGGCTTAGCAAACAGGAACGATATATTGGAAAATGGCCCCATGACTGATGAAAGGTACGGAGGAGATGCGTCTAAATTTGCTGCCACAGGCGGATGGACACTTGCAGAGGGCAATCCAATGGATCACTACAGCGCGCACCAGATGATCAAGTTGAGCGATGAACAGCAGAAACTTGTAGAAGAGGTAACAAAGAATATTTACAGGCCTTGTTGTGGTAATTCAACCTATTTTCCCGATTGTAATCATGGCATGGCAATGTTGGGGCTTATACAGCTTATGGCATCACAGGGAGCTACAGAGGATGAGATGTATAAGACAGCGCTAGGTGTAAATTCCTTTTGGTTTCCAAGTACCTACATGACAATAGGTAAGTATTTTGCAAAGAGAGGAGTTGCATGGGATGAGATAAATGCTAAAGAAATTCTTGGTTCATCTTATTCAAGCGCCCAGGGTTATAGGGCAATAGCGCAGGAAGTAGAGCCGGTAAATAGCGGAGGGGGAGGAAGTTGTGGCGTATAATAAAATTAAATTAAATTATGAAAAATAAATTTATTATAGGCGGTGTTATTGTATTGTTTTTAGTTGTAGCAGGTATATACTTTGCAAATAATGCACAATCGCCGCCTCAGGATACAGAAGAAATTAAGAGTGAATTTACATCTATAACTTCGGATGAGCTTGAGGGCATGCTTTCAAATAAGGACTTTGTTCTCATTGATGTACACACACCGGAGCAGAGGCATGTACCCGGCACCGACTTTATGGCGCCGTACAATGAAGTTGAAAAAATAGAACCGGTATTGGGCAATAAAGACATAAAGGTTGTACTTTATTGTCGTTCCGGCTCTATGAGTAAGATCGCCGCACAGGAGCTTGCTGATAGGGGATATACAAATGTTTATGAGCTCACAGGTGGCCTGCATGACTGGACATCCCGCGGCAGAGATACGACCGCAAAAGGAACTGTGGATAAATTATAATTAACCAAATTAAAAACATGAAAAAAGTAGCTTACTTTTTAATCTATGCAATAGGTTTTATGCCCGGAGCTGTCTTAGCTCATGGCGCAGCAGCTGATGATGATTACGTGCATATGATGGATATGCATTGGGGGGATGGCGGTATGATGGGAATGGGCGGCAGCGCGTTTAGCTTTTTAGCATTTCTAACATGGATAGTGTGGCTTGTTGTTGGTGTGCTTTTGGCTGTATGGCTTTGGCAGAAGATAAATAAAAAATAGCCGGGCCTGTTACTAGCAAAACCAGTGTCTTTTTAAAAGGCACTGGTTTCATGCTAATATAAATATATATGATAAAAACTATACAAAAAAATATATTTTTATATCTCTTACTTATAACTATTGGGTTTGGGGGGTTATTGTTTTCTACAACTCTTCCTACAGATATAGCCCATTACGCATTTATAGTTGCTCTTTCCTTTGGCGGCTTTATGGTAGCGCTTTATATTTTTTATAAAAAGAAGTTCAACAAGGAACTTGTATGCCCTGTGGGGTCTAATTGTAATACGGTAATTTACAGCGAATATTCAAAGTTTTTGGGTATTAATTTGGAGTATTTGGGAATGTTTTATTATGTAACTATATTTGCCTCATATCTTACTTATATAACAATGCCCGGACAGATACCCCCGCTTTTTGTAGAAATGATATTTTTACTTACCGCAGGCGCTTTCTTGTTTTCTCTATATTTATTATCTGTACAGGGCTTTCTTTTAAAGCAATGGTGTATGTGGTGCCTGCTTTCTGCAGTATTTTCAATAATTATATTTATAATAGCTCTTGAGGGAATAAATTTTGCGGAGATAATTTTAACAGGACTTGAGCCGGTATTTTCGCTGTTGCACTTCTTTGGTTTTGCCTTCGGCGTAGGTGGTGCCAGTGTTGCTGCGTTTTTATTTCTTAAATCGCTTAGGGATTATAAAATATCAGATTCAGAGATGGGGGTCTTGCGCACAATTTCAGAGATAATATGGTTTGCTCTTGTATTAATATTAGTCAGTCAATTCGCAATATACATTCCAAATATAGAACAGCTTAATTCGTCTCCTCAGTTTATTGTAAAGATGTTAGCGCTTGGCATAGTTGTTTTGGGCGGAGTAGTTGTGAATTTAGTACTAGCACCTTATGTAAGTTCTATACATTTTAAGGAAGACAGCAAGATTCCTGATCTTTTGCATGATTATAGAAAAGCCACTTTTATAGTTAGCGCGGTGTCATTAATTTCCTGGTACAGCGCGTTTGCTCTTTCGGTGATTAATCTTGAATACAGTTTAGAGATTCTGGCAACCGGATATGGCTTGCTTTTAATTCTTGCTGTTATTGCCGCTCTTATTGCAGAGAGAAGGGTCTCGCATATGGTGGCTCTTTTTCGAGAAGAAGACCAGACATCGGTACAGGTATAATGTTAAAATAAAAGCAGTACTTCAAGGAGGTAAAGATGACCGAAGAAAGAAAAGAGCAGGACTTAGATCAAAGACATGCTCAACTTGTACTTAGGTATGAAGATATACGTGCCACAATGAAGGGGCTACTGGCCATACTTCCCGAAAGGCATATAGATATGATGGAGGAGATGCTAAAAGACACTAAGACATCAACAAGGCGTACAGGCAATCTGGAAAAAAGAATTGAAAAATTAGAACTGAATATTAGCATATTGGAGCACTTTCTTTTTGGTATGCGCGAAGCTCTTACAGGCGATCATCAGCCCGTTATAACAAATATACTTTCAACCTCTGAAAACCCATCTCTCGCCTTGGCCGCCATAGGCACAGATCCTAAACAATAACCCTCTTTTGAGGGTTTTTATTTGTCCACAATTTGCAACACATAAATAGTGG
Source organism: Candidatus Spechtbacterales bacterium (assembly GCA_033721955.1). Lineage (GTDB taxonomy): Bacteria > Patescibacteriota > Minisyncoccia > Spechtbacterales > 2-12-FULL-38-22 > JAWVZY01. The sequence continues at coordinate 1,344 of JAWVZY010000009.1, read as the reverse complement.
TAAAATGAATATAAATGAATGATCAACTTCAAAATTATATAAAACAAATGCATGAACAAGGTTTTGATGATGCAAGGGTGCGTAGGGAGCTTAAAAAGGCCGGTTGGAGCGAAGAGGATATAAACAAAGAACTTGGAAAGCCGGCATCCCAAAATACACAAAAAAGTGCTCCAAAATCGCCTAAGCAGGGCTTGGCGATTACATTCGTTGTTATATTGGCTTTGCTTTTTTCCTTTGGCACATTGGGAGCCTATTTTTATTTACAGGACGAAGAGCCACAAAGAGTGGGCACCTATACAGAAACAAAAGAACAAAATGACAAAATAAATACTAACGATGCAAATATTGATGAAATGAACGAAGCTCCGGCACCATCTACTGAAAAGTTAGAAGTAATAAGTCCCAATGGGGGTGAGGAGTTTTGTATGGGACAGCCAATACGTATCCGCTGGACAGCTCCCAAGAATGTAAATACGGTTAATTTATATCAAATAAGGAATGGCAGCGAAATTTTAATTGCCACAGTACCTGTCCAAGAGTCTCAGCATGAGAGGCTTGGTTATGGTCTTTATTCATGGAAGCCAACGTCAACATTGCCTGGTATTAATTATTATATAAAGATATCTACTCAGCTTAAAGGAGGCCGTGGAAGTACATACTTTTCTGATGACAGAAGCAACGCTTTTCGTATCATAGATTGCGATAAAGAAAATGAAGACATTGTAAATGAGGTAAGCTATAGTGCTACACTGTATATGGAGGGCGATACAGTATTTAGAAGCGATGTGGAGGGAGCGCAGGGCAATAGTCCGCAGATCTTATGGGTATTTTTAAGGTCGGATGGAAGCAGGCGCTTCAGGAAAGTAGCCACATATGAAACAAGCTACAGGCCGTATTTTAATGATTGGTCGGAGGTATATTTAGAGGCGGTAGTTAACGGTGAATATGAAAAGATAAGCAATACTATAAATAATCCAATTTATACACAATAATATGATATTTGATGTATTTTTACTAATATTGATCGTTGTTTTATGGGGAAAGATGAATCGGCTTTCACAAAAGCTGGATAACGTTCATGCCACCAAAAGAGAAGAACCCCATGCTCAAGAAGCCGAAACACCGGCGGCAGAGCCCGCTCCGGCGCCGGATGAAAAATATGCTACAGCTCCGGAGAGCTCTATGCAATATGTCGGTGACGTTGAAGATGCCTTTAAAAAAGAGCCATCCGGCCCCACGGAGGTGCAAAAAGCAACTCAAGATTTTGTAAACTGGCTAAAAGAGGACTGGCTACTTAAGCTTGGCGCGTTTTTATTGCTTATTGGTTTTGGGTGGTTTGTAAAG
>JAWVZY010000008.1:0-24818 GCA_033721955.1 Candidatus Spechtbacterales bacterium | reverse complement strand
GTTTTTTGGGTGCTATAATTATATCTTCCATATTTTCACAGGCAAGAAGAGTAAGCTTTCTAAGCTTTTCTCCCGACTCATTTTTTTGGGTTGGTATGTATGTTATTGCATTTTTTGCTCCTATACTTTTATTAAAGAGTAAAAAATCATTTAAAAATGTCGCTCTAGCGTTTATGGGAGGTATCGGCTTGTTAGCTTTATTTTCATATTTACAGCTTTCTGATGTGTTTATTTTCCCATGGGATTTTGCCCAAGGCGTAGGTTTTAGCCCTGCCGGCAGCGTTTTTGCTGCAGGGTTTTTATCTGCAGCTGCCTTTGCGGCGATAGTTGCTTATGTGTCTATAGCCGACATAAAGAAAAATAATAGATTAGCTCTTTGGGTAGTGGCGGCAATTTTCGGACTTATGATATTACAGATAAATTTGTGGAGCATATGGGCTTCTCTTGCTGCCGCATTTGTACTTGTGGCTATAGTTGCCGGTGCAAGAACCTTGCGACAGAAAGAGCCCAGTTTGCAGCTTCTTTTGGCGCCCTTTTTTGTTATTATGCTCTCTTTGTTTTTTATGATTATAGGACCAAATGTACCTTCATTTCTTGCAGGAACAGCTGAGGTAGGAATGCCCCTGGACGCAACGCTTGATATTGCGGCTGACTCCCTGCAGGGTATTCGTTGGATATCTGGCACAGGCCCGGGAACTTTTTCTTATAATTATGCACTGCACAGACCGGCAGACTTGAATCAAACTAATTTTTGGAGTTTACAATTTGGGCAAGGTTATTCTGCATTGTCTACATATTTATCCACCTGGGGAATTTTAGGCGTAATAGCATTTATAGCATTTATAGCGGTTATTATAGGAAAGATTATATCAGGCCTTACAAAAAATTCAGATCAGAAGTATAAAGATAACCCAACATTTTATGCGCTAGCTGTTTCTGCCTTGGCTGTAATCGGAGTTTTAACAACTGCACTCTTTTTCTATAGAGGTAATGCGGTGATGCATTTGTTTTTGTTTTTAGCTGCCGGAACGAGCTTGGCCGCACTTGCCCGCATTCGCGCCTTTAAACGTTTCAAGCTTAATGTAACTAAAAATCCACAGGTTATGATAGTTTCATCTCTTTTGGCTCTTGCTGTAATTAGTGTTGCATTTGGCGGCTTGTATTTAGTAGGTCAGAAGTATATAGCACAGGCACATCTTGCCAGCGCTGTAAAAATATATCAGACAGAGCAGAGCGCAGATAAAACTTTAGAAAAATTGCAAAAGGCCTTGAATATAAATCCCAGCGATGATGCTATTTTACGCACAACAGCACAAGCATTTATATTAAAAATGGCTGAAATTGCTGAATCTCAAGAGCTTAGGCAAGAGGATGTTACCCAGCAATTTAGCGCTACTTTTGAAAGCGCCCTAAGCGCAGCAAGGCAGGCGACAGTTGCAAATCCTAAAGAATTAAAAAACTGGACGCAGCTGGCATCTGTATTATCTAATGCCATAGGACTTGCTGAAGGGGCTGAAGATGGGGCAATTTCTGCTTATAATGAAGCTATAAAACTAGCGCCTAATGACCCTTCGCTACCTCTTGCTCAGGCCCGGGTTTATCTGAATGCCGCTGATGTCATACAGGCTCAATTGGGAGCGCTTGCACAATCAGGTCAGGGAGAGGCTCAGCAAGAAAAACAGCTTGCAGAGAAAAGAATTACTTTTTTAAATAAAGCTGTAGAAAAAATAGAAGAATCTCTTGCGCTAAAACAAGATTATACAACAGCACGCCTGCTTTTAGCATCGGCTTACCAGCGTCTTGGCGAGCTAGATAAAGCTATTGCCGAGACAAGATCCCTTGCAGAGATTGCTCCCAATGATCCTAACCTCGCATTTCAGCTGGGACTTCTTTATTGGCAGAAAGAAGAGCATGAAAATGCCAGAATACAGCTTGAGCGAGCTATTACATTGGCAGATGGAGATTTTGCCAATGCACGTTATTACTTGGGGCTTGCATATTTTGAGTTAGATAATCGCCCTGCTGCTGTGGGTCAATTTGAGATTTTAGTAAAAGATAACCCGGACAATGAGTTGGTTAAAACTGTTTTGGATAATTTAAAGAATGGCAGGGGGCCTTTTGAACAGGTACAGCCCCCTCAGGATGAAGCGCCTATCGAGGAGCAACCCTCAGAAGAGCCGGCACTTTCAGAATAAAATAGGCCTACATATATATAGGTGCCCCCTTTCATGCTAAAAAGGGGGTATTTTTGTACTGTGGAATTATTATATAATGCTCAGCTGCGCTATATGGTATACTGAAAATATGAAAGAAATAAAGGAAAAACTGAAAAATCAGATATTTTTCTGGAGGGAGTGCCGCGAATATAACATAAGTATATGGGCGTGCCCCAATTTTTTGTTCATTATTATGGGGCTACTTACAGTAGCTGCAATGCTGGGCACTTATGTACTTGGTACAAAGTATACAGAAACTGACTTTGTACCTCTTATTGTCGCAGTAGTGGCACTTATTATATTTGCTCCGGGAAGTATTATTGTGCAGAGTTTTGATAAAATGGCTAATGCGAATAAGATGAAAACAGAATTTGTTAGCATTGTTTCACATCAACTTCGCTCGCCCTCCTCAGCAATTAAGTGGTCCCTTAATTTGCTTATGAGCGGGAGTTTGGGCGAGTTTAAACCCAAGCAATCAGAATATTTACAGCTTGTGAGAGAAAATAATGAGAGAATGATAAAGCTTGTAAATGATCTTTTAAACATTTCAAGAATAGAAAAAGGTGAATTATCTTTAAAGAAAAATGAGCTAGATATAGTTGAGCTTGTAAAAAAGATAATAAAAGACGCAAAACCCTTGGCAAGAAATAATGATATAAATCTTAAATTAGATGCTGTAGACAATGATTTACCTGGCATAGTAGGTGACGAAGTTTATGTTGGCATGGTTATTTCTAATTTTATCGATAATGCTATTCGTTATGGTAAGGAAGGGGGTAATGTTGATGTGAGGATACTTAAAAAAGATTCCATGGTTAGGGTTGAGGTTGAAGATAATGGCGTGGGTATACCAAAAAATGAGCAAAAAATGATATTTCAGAAATTTTTCCGCTCTAAAAATGCCATGAAGCATCAGAGCCAGGGAACAGGTTTGGGGTTATTCATAGCAAAATTCGTTGTAGAGCAAATGGGTGGATGGATAGGGTTTGATTCTAAAGAGGGGGAGGGCAGCACTTTTTGGTTTGAGGTACCTGCAGGCAAAAAAGATAACAAAGGTAACATTAATAAATAATTTAAATAAAAATATGGCAAAAAAAATTTTGGTTGCCGAAGACGAAGAAGCATTGCGCAAAGCGCTAAGCGAGGTATTAAAACAAAATAAATACGAAGTTATAGGTGTTATGAACGGTGAGGCGGCCATGGACAAGATTAAAAAAGAAAAACCTGATCTCGTACTTTTAGACCTGATACTTCCCAAGAAAGATGGCTTTGAAGTACTGGAGGAAATGAAGGCGGATGACTCCATTAAAAATATACCGGTTATTATACTTACCAATTTGGAATCTACTCGCGATATTGAAAGGGCACTTGATGCGGGCGCAACAACTTATTTAGTAAAGGCAAATTATGATTTAGAAGACGTGCTTAAGAAGATAAAGTCTATTTTAGAAGAATAATTATAATTAAATATAAATACCATGGCTAAAAAAATACTTTTTGCCGAAGATGAAGAAACTCTTCAAAAGGCAATGAAACAGCGATTGACCGAAGAAGGTTATGAGGTACTGGTAGCACATGATGGTGAGACCGCTATTGAAATGGCTAAAAAAGAAAAACCTGATCTCGTACTTTTAGACCTGATACTTCCCAAGAAAGATGGCTTTGAAGTACTGGAGGAAATGAAGGCGGATGAAAAGCTAAACGACATCCCAGTTGTTGTACTGACAAACCTAGAGACCAATCGTGACATACAGCGTGTGCTTGATGCGGGCGCAACCACTTACTTGGTGAAAGCAAATTACGAAATAGACGATGTTTTAGATAAACTTAAAAACATACTCCACAAATAAGAGCCCTGTATGCGAATAACCAATAAACAACTCAAGGCCTTTATTGAGGATGCTAACCTGGTTGATAGTAAAGAGCTGGAGAAGGCAATGAAGAAAGCAGAGAAAGAAGATAGGAGTGTGGGGGAGATATTGCTCCAAAAGGGCTTAATAACAGAAGAGAAGCTTGCTTCATTGCGTGCTTATATAGCAGGTGTTCCTTATGTTGACCTTACAAAAGTTAAAATAGATCCGGAGGTTTTACATATTATACCCGAATCAATTGCCAGAAAAAACAATATTATTGCCTACAAAAGAGAAGGCAATAATTTAGAGGTAGCAATGGAAGATCCTACAGACATCCAGACAGTAGATTTTATTCGTAAGAAATCAGGTCTAAAAATATTGCCCCGCTATACAAGCGAAAAAGGAATTAAAAGCACACTTAAATTATATGAAGAAAGTTTAGAAAAAGAATTTGAAGGTTTAGTAGACAAAGAAGAGGGAGAGATAAAGTTAGAAAAAGCTAAAGAAGGCGAAGAGGTAATGGGCAAGGAGGAACTCGCAAAAGAAGCAGAGGAGCTTCCTATTATAAGGATAGTCGATTCTATATTGCGCCATGCCATAACCCAACGTGCTAGCGATATTCATATTGAACCCGAAGAAAAGGACGTCCTTGTGCGTTATAGGATTGATGGCATATTGCACGATGCTATGACTTTACCTAAAAAGGTGCAGGATGGTGTGGTGGCAAGAATTAAAATATTAAGCAATTTGCGCCTTGATGAACATCGTCTGCCTCAGGACGGTCGTTTCACCATTAAGAGTGACGAGGGCAAGGTTTCATTCCGTGTTTCTATATTGCCGGTGTTTGACGGGGAAAAAGTTGTTTTACGTCTTTTACGCGAGGAAGCCAAGGGTTTTGGTCTTGAAGAGCTAGGTTATAGAGGAGAGGCGCTTGAGCGCTTAGAGAGAGCCATAAGAAAGCCCCTGGGAATGATATTGGCTACAGGCCCTACAGGTTCGGGTAAAACTACAACGCTTTATACTTTGCTCGATATAGTAAATGAGCCGGGAGTTAATATATCTACGGTTGAAGATCCGATAGAATACAGGATGCCGAGAATAAATCAAACTCAAATAAAACCTCAAATAGGTCTCACATTTGCAAATGGTTTGCGCGCCTTAGTGCGTCAAGACCCTGATGTCATTATGGTGGGAGAGATCCGAGATGAAGAAACTGCTAGCTTAGGAATAAACGCTGCTTTAACAGGGCACTTGGTGCTTTCAACTATTCACACAAATAGTGCTGCCGGGGCTATGCCACGTCTTATAGACATGGGGCAGGAGCCATTTTTAATATCTTCAACACTTATATTGGCAGTGGGTCAGCGTCTTGTAAGAAAGTTATGCCCTAAAACAAAAGAGAAATATACTTTGAGTAAAAAAGAATTAGAATCACTAGAGAGGGAAGTTGATCTCGATAGAATGCTTAAATTAATGAAAGATCAAAAAGCAATTGATAAAAATACACAATGGGAAGATATAGAGTTTTATAAGGCTAAGCCATCAGAAGATTGCCCCGATGGCTATAAGGGTAGGTTGGGGATATATGAGGTACTTGAGGTTACAGAAACAATAAGAAAACTCATAAGTGAAAACGCTACCATCGACGAGATAGAGGATCAAGCTAAAAAAGAGGGAATGACGACTATGTTGGAGGACGGCATTATAAAGGCAGCACAAGGCATTACAACTCTTGAAGAGGTATTCCGTGTGACAAGTGAATAATCGGTTGCTGCGTTTTTTGTTTAGTAAATAATTATATTATGTTATTTAAATATAAGGCCAAAAATACAGAGGGCAAGACAAAGGAAGGAGAAATGGAAGCCAAGGACCAGCTAGAGCTCGCTCGTATACTGCGAGATGATGGCTTTTATATATTAGAGGCAAAGGCAAAAAGTGGCAGTGGAGGCGGTTTTAGTTTTAAAAATCTTGCCACGATAGATCTTAATTATTTTGTAGATAAGATTCGCGGAGTTCCACTTGAGGAAAAGATGATGTTTTCACGCAATCTTTCTGTGATGATAACATCCGGCATCCCTCTTTCGAGGTCCCTGGAAGTATTAGAAAAACAAACTCAAAGTCCTTTATTTCGTGAGATAATCCAGAAAATGAATCAAGATATAAGGCGTGGAAAGAATTTTAGCGATGCTGTAGCCAGTCAGCCCAAGGCCTTTGGCAAACTTTATTCAAGCATGGTAAAAGCCGGTGAGGTTGCAGGAAATTTAGATGAAGCATTAAATATATTAGCCAATCAACTGGAAAAACAGCATACTCTGCGCTCGCGCGTACGTGGCGCCATGATGTACCCGGCTGTTATTATAACGGTAATGATAGCCATAGGTATTTTGATGATGATATATGTTGTGCCTCAATTGAAGGCTATATTTTCAGATCTTGGGGCTGAACTCCCGGCAACTACCCGAGCTATAATAGCTGCAAGTGATTTTCTTCAAGTATATTGGTGGATGACCCCTATATTGTTTGTGGCCTTCATTTTCGGGGTTAAAAAATCATTGGATACTCAATGGGGCGCCAGAGCATTTGCCTGGCTGCTTTTGCATATGCCTATATTCAAAACATTGGTTCGTAAAATAAATAATGCGAATTTTAGCCGAACACTCAGCTCTTTGGTTTCGGGCGGAGTTCCGATATTGGAGGCCTTAAGAATAGTTTCAGATACGCTTCCCAATGTTTATTACAAAGAATCTTTAGAAAATGCTGCAGAGCAAGTAAAAAAAGGAAAAAATTTATACGAAGTTTTAGGTCAATATGATAATTTATACACCCCTCTTTTGCTTGAGATGGTTCAGGTAGGGGAGGAAGCGGGAAAGCTTTCTGATTTACTCGAGAGAGTGGCCGGATTTTATGAAGAGGCAGTGAATGAAACTACAGAAAATATGTCGTCCATCATAGAGCCGATACTCATGGTATTTATTGGAGGAGCTGTTGGGTTTTTTGCAATATCAATTATGCAGCCGATCTATGGAATGCTTGGCCAAATATAGAATGTCTAATAAAAAAGGTTTTACATTTATAGAGATACTTATTGTTTTAGGTATTTCTACTGTGCTTTTAGCTATTTCTTTGAGCATTTATTTTACTTTAAGTAGGCGAGGAGGTATCGATACAGATATGCAAAGAGTTGTAAGTGCTTTGCGTCTTGCTCAAAATAGAACTATATCTTCTAATAATTATTCACCTCATGGAGTGCATTTTGACAGCTCGGCCGACACCTTTACCATGTTTGAGGGCTCTGCTTATAGTTCTACAAATACAACTAATGAGGAGTTTCGACTTGAGAGAGGGGTTGAATTTTTAAGTATTCAACTTGAGGGTGGAGGATTTGAGGTGGTATTTGATCGTCTTTTAGGTACTACTGATAATTATGGATTTGTGGAACTAGCAAAGACCAGTGATAATTCTGACAACCGCACTATTTGTATAGAGGAAAATGGCAGAACCTTTCTTATACCATCAAGTGCTTTGTGTAATGTGGCTGACTTGGAATATACAGACGGAACTACAAATAACGACTTGGCCTCTTTTCCTTCGGCAAGTGCAAATGGAGATCCAGCACAGAGCTTTGCCGTAGGAAACAGCTCTATAAATATCTCTAATGCTGATTTGTATTTAAGATATAATGATGATGACACAGATAGCAACTATAGCGACATATTTTTGGAAATAAGAGAAAACAGTACTACGGGAAATGTTCTGGGCAAAAGCTTAATAGTGGAGGGCAGTAGCATATCAACAAGTTTATCATGGAATGGTTTTGTGTTTCCCGCTCCTGTGGCATTGTCTGCTTCCTCAACTTATTTTCTGCGCATGCGCTCATTGCCTGATTCAACAATATCTACGCCCGGCGCTGAAGGTACGATCATCTGGGCTTACGGCCATGAGGCAACGGCACCATCAGTATATGGGGGTGGAGATGCATGGCGTTATGTTGGAGCAAATAACAATACTACAGATTCAGGACAGCAGTTAGGACCTTCAGATCAATATGATTTTTCATTCCGGCTATATTCAAAAGAGAGCCCACCTTTAGTTGATTCGCGCCATCTTGAATTTGATCTGGAATTTAGCTTGAGAGACCACACAGACATGACTTTAACATTTGACGGAGGTGCCCATGTTGAGACCATAACTATAGCTGACTATATGAACGGCCCTCAGACAATATTTGATTGGGAGGATACTATAGATGTTTCGGGCAACTCTGAACATATAAGAATACATAGTTTATATATAGATAATAACGATACAACTTTATCTGTCCACAGGGGGCGTGATGAAAATAATCTCTCTCTTAATATAGATATAGATACTATTGACTTTGTAGATTATACAGCAGGGGGCACGCCGACAAAAGGAAATTCAATAGGTAGCATGATATATCGTTGATGGAAAATTGTTAAATAACAGTAATCTTTATGAAAAAGCTAAAAGCTAAAAATCAAAAATTGAAAATAGATAAAGAGAGTGGCTTGGGCATGGTTGAAATGATAGTTGTATTAGCTATCCTTGTAACAACATTTGCATCAATTTTGCAGCTGGTATTTTTACAAAGACAAGCTCAGATTATTGCAGAACAGGATGCCTCTGCATATATTATTGGTCGCCAAACTATAGAGGCGGTGCGTAGTGTGCGCGATAGTGGTTGGACGAATATCAGTTCTTTAACCTACGATACACCTTATTATCCCCAGATCAATTCTTCAAGCGAATGGGAGCTTGCTTCAAGCGACCCCGGCTCTGTAAATGAAATATATACGCGTTGGGTTGAGTTTGGTGAGGTATTTAGAGATGCTAATGATAATATAGCAACCTCAGGCACATCTGATCCTGACACTAGAAAGGTAACCGCTTATGTGCAATGGGCCAGACAGGGCGGAGATACGCGCACCATAACGCTAGAGGCATACATTACTAATTGGCAGGAATATAAATAATGAATATGCAGAAGATAAAATTTAGAAATTGGGCTTCCCAGGGATTTACTTTGATAGAATTTATTGTCTACACCACCCTCCTTGCCATAGTTGTTATATTTTTATTTAGAGTACTTATAGGCGGACTTGACTCTCAGGGGAGGGGTAAGGCAAAGGAGGCAGTAATTACAGATGCTATATCGGCAATTAACGCCATTGATTTTGAAATACGCCATGCTTACGATATATATGATTCAACTTCAGATTTTGCATCCAATCCGGGACAATTATCTTTACTTACGAGACAGGAATTTGTAACAGGGGAAAGAGAAGCTTATTTGGATATTTTTTTAAACAGCGAGGGTTCGTTGTGCATAAAGAGAGAGAAGACAGGAGTGAAATGCATCACTTCTGATAGAACAATAATTACAAGTTTAGATTTTGATGAGGTGGTTTTAACTGACGACACTGAAAATGGTGTTAAGACCACTATAACAGTAGAATATGATACTACCATAGAAGATAATAAGGTGCCTTTTACCATTGAATCCTTTAGCCAATTAAGAAATTAATATGGAAAAATACTTTAAAAAACAAGAAGGCTTGGTAGCACTTTCATTTGCAGTCATAGCTATGTTTGTTGGCATGGTTATAATAATATCCTTTGTTTTTGTGTTTTTAAACCGCATAGAGGCTTCGCGCAACTTAGGAATGGGAGAACAGGCATATTTCGCCGCAGAAAGTGGAATTGAAGATGTTCTACTTAGATTTTTAGACTCATCAAAAAGCCAGGCCTCAACTTATCCCTATATGTTATCTGTGGGAAGTGCAAATGCGACAGTAACAGTTAAAGAAATAATAGGAAATAATAAGGAAATAATTGCAGATGGTGTTAGAAGTAGTAGATCCAGAAGAGTTTACGTTATATTGAACGTTGATTCTGATGCTGTATCTTTTTTGCACGGTGCTCAGGTTGGCGATGGAGGTCTTACAATGGCCAATGGTTCGTCTGTCGTGGGCAGTGTTTTTTCTAATGGGGGAATTCAGGGAACAAACCAGCCAGATATTACAGGAGATGCTTTCGCTGCGGGATTGGAAACAATAGATGATGTTGATGTGGGAGCTAATGCGCAGGCCGGAACCATAAGCAACACGGATGTTACAGGAGAGGCGCGAGCTGATATTTTATCAGAATGTGATATAGGCGGGGATGCTTATTATGATACCTCTATTACAAACTGCACCGCTGCAGGCAATACAACGCAAGAAAGTTATGCTCAGTTATCAAACGAACCCATGCCTATACCTGACTCAAAAATAGATGAATGGAAACAGGAAGCTGAAAATGGGGGAGTTATAAATACCTGTGACGGCTCCGGAGATTATATACCGGCAGATCAGGAGGTAATAGGAGCAGTTAAAATTGAATGTAATCTAGTAATAAATGGAAACAAAGAGGTCTTTGTGGGCGGTTATGTTTGGGTTGAGGGGGATGTTAGTGTTTTGCAGAATTCCATACTAAGATTAGATCCGTCATTTGGGCCACTTAGTTCAGCGGTTATAGCAGACCATCCCGGAAACCCCGGAGGCAGAGGTTTAATCACTGTAGGCAACAATGCATCAATAGAGGGTTCCGGAAGTTCTAGTAGCTATTTAATGATGATATCAATGAATAGCAGTGCAGAAGGAGGAGGTGGCTCTAATGCTATAAATATTCAAAACGGTTCAAGCTCTTCTATTTTTTATGCACCACACGGCAGAATAGTTATGCGGAACAATGTTTTTTTGGTGGAAGTTACTGCATATGAGCTAGAACTTGAAAACTCAGCTACAGTACAATATGAACAAGGCTTGGATGATTTACAATTTTCTGCAGGAGCCAGTGGGGGGTACTCTATATCTACATGGGAAGAGCAATAGAACAATGATACAATATATAGAAAGAACGTTAATTTTTCATTGGATGCTTAGATAAGGTATTCAATATTATCCTGGGAAGAACAATAAATATGGGTTTAAATAGTTTAAAAAATAGAACACACATCATACCCCCGGCTTTTGGCTTGGATATTTCGGATACTTCATTTAAAGCTATGCAGCTAGTGCCAAAAGGCAAGTATTATCGTGTTGCAGCTTTTGGTGAGGCAGATATAGGAGATGGAATTGTGGAAGAGGGTAAAATAATACAGCCCGATAAATTACGGGATATATTAAAAAAAGAGTTGGTTAAGTATAAAAACTTATCACGCTATGTGGTCGCTTCGCTTCCTGATGAGGAGGTATATTTAAAAACTTTAAAAATACCTCATTTACAGGGAAAGGAATTAAAGAATGCTGTACGCGTAGAGGCAGAGCGCAATATGCCCATACAAGCAGACGAAACATATTTTGACTATGCCATTTCAGAAATGCATGAAGACACCGACCATCTTCATGCCCACGTTGCTGCAACTAAAAAAGAAATAGTTGATGTTTATATAGATACATTAAGTTCTGCAGGATTTATCCCCGCTATTATTGAACCTGAAGTAACAGCTATTGCCAGGAGCGCTTTAACTGATGGCAGGGCGGATAAGGGGATGATAGTTATTGAAATAGGCGCTAACAGAACGCGACTTATAGCAGTTATTAAAGAATCTATTGCTCTTACCGGCTCTGTTAATTTTTCAGCTAAAGAGGCATCTGAGAAGATAGCAGAGGCCCTGGGTGTCTCACCCGAAAAAGCAGGCAAAATAAGGTGGGAAGAGAGAATGTTGGAGGATCCAAAATACGGTAGCAAGATTGAGCAAGGTCTTGCGCCCGCATATGATCGCATTGCAGAGGCCATTCATAGTTATATGGGGTTTTTAAACGAACACCTTAAGGAAGAGGGAGGGAGTGTAAAAAATATTGAAAAACTTATTGTTTCTGGTGGAGGAGCCCGTTTGCCCGGCATTGCAAAGCAATTAAGCATGCTCATACAAAAGCCGGTAGAACGTGTAAACCCCTGGATAAATGTTTTACCCCAGCCGTTAAATGAAATTCCTGAGTTAGATTATGCCGATTCCATACGCTACACAACGTCTATAGGTCTTGCACTTAGAGGGGCGTCAGATAACTTAATTGATTAAATAACATGATAAGCTTTAATTTTTTACCCACTCAACAAAGACAAAAATTAAAAACGGAGATATTTACTCGGCTCTTTTGGGCATTTTCTATTGCGGTTATTTTTTGGGCGGTGGTTTTCGGTATTGTTATATTTACTGCTATACAATACCTATCTATTCAGGGCCTTGCTGTAGAGGAGCGCGTTGAAAGAATAAGCTCTCAGGAAAAAACTATAGAGGCAGAAAAAACAGAGCAAGAAATAAACGAATTTAATGGACTTTTGTCCAGGATAACAAATATACAAAAAAACAATCCTCATAACGCTATAGATATTTTAGAAAAAATTGCTGAAGTCGTGCCAGCAGGAGCTGAACTGACAGATCTTAGCTTTAATGCGCAAACAGGGAGATTGTTTATTAACGGGCATGCTAATTTAAGAACACAGGTTTTGGCGATGCAAAACAGTCTAGAGAATGATGAGACCTTTTCATCAGTAGAATCTCCCTTGTCTAATCTCTTAAAAGCTGAGGATATTAATTTTCAATTTACGTTAACTATTGCCGAAAATAAATGAAAAATACAAAGAATAAATTTTATATAGCAATCGGCAGCCTTATACTTATTATTTTGGCCAGTATTTTTATTTCGTGGCAAATTCTTTTTGCACAGTTTTCGGAGGCAAAAAACGAGTACATTGCGCAGGTGAAAACATTGGAAGAGATAGAGAAAAAAACAGACCTTCGAAATGAACTTAAGCGAGAACTTGAAGAGGCAGGAGAAGATATTAATATTATACAAAGTGCGTTTTTGGCAGAAGAAGATAAGCTGGACTTTATACAGCAATTAGAAGAACTAGCCGTCCTAACTCAAAATGAGTACAATATTGGAGGGGTACGCGAGATTACCAATCCTAAGGGCAAACCCATTGAACTTGAGTTTAATATAGAGTTGACAGGCACATTTCAAAACATTATTCGATTTATGCAGCAGTTACATCAAGAGCCATATTTAATTAATATTAGTCAATACTCCTTTGCGCCTGTAGAAGATGGAATACAGGCTAATTTAACATTTAAGGTTTATTTTAAATAAGTATTTTATGAATAATAAACTAAAAAAAATTAAAGAAGGTATGCCCGCATTCTTCAAGAACTTACCGGTTTTGTTAAGTAGACATTTTACCTACTTTGTATTAGTAGGTGCAATTTTAGCTTTGTCTTTGGGTGCATACTTTTTCTATGCCGACGCTTTTCAAGTGACTCGCGCTGAATATGATGTCTTTGTTAGTGTGAGGAAAGTTAACGATAATTTATTTGAACAGGCAAAGGGGTATATACAGGAGCAGAATACTTCTGGTGCGTCTATACCTTCGAACAATCCTTTTCAACCCTAGGATTCTCTTTTCCACGGCTTTTAGCAGCATGTTTTGCTATAAACTTGTTTTTTAGTGTATTTTAGTGTATAATTAGTATTGTCTTTGTTTTGCCCTCGTAGCTCAGCCGGATAGAGCAGGGGTTTTCTAAACCCAAGGTCGCAGGTTCAAATCCTGCCGAGGGCGCTACATGGTGCCCGTAGCTTAGTGGTTAAAGCTCACGGTTGTGGTCCGTGCGACGGCGGTTCGATTCCGCTCGGGCACCCATAAATAAAATTACCCTCGAGAGAGGGTAATTTTATAATTTGCCTATAATATAAAAATAATTTATATTATATACGGTACTTAACATACGCAATAAGGAAGGCAGGTATTTAGATGAGTAGTAAAGAAATTGAAAGAAGATTTTTAGTTTTTGAAATAGATGAAGATGAATTTTTTTCGGCAATAGAAGGGCAAAAAGATATTGTACAGGGTTATTATGAGCTACCCGGCCCTTTTCAACATCTGCGGGTACGAATAGCTGATGGAGATGCCGATAAGGTTCGAGCTATCTTAACAACTAAAGAAGGTTTTGGGCTTGAGCGTATTGAGAGAGAAAAAGAAGTAGGGCTTGAGGCAGGGCGGTTCTTGCTAGATGCAAGCTGGCATTTTTTGGAAAAGGTAAGATTTCTCCGTGATGGTTGGGAGGTAGATTTTTTAAGGCCGCCTCTAGAAAACATTATTTTAGCTGAATATGAGATGGAGAGCGCTGATGAAGAAGTGAAGCTTCCTCCGTGGATTATCACGGCAGAAGAAGTAACAGAATCGCTTACAAATCTTCATTTAGCTCGATTTGCAACACAGCTTAGAAATTTACAAACTAAAGGAGCAATTTCACCTGATGTAATTTTAAAATATAGCGCTAATATGCCAACAGTCGTACTTACAGGTCCTCCTTGCTCAGGTAAAAGTACAGTGTTGAAAAAGGTTCAGGAAAAATACGGAGAAGATATTCATTGTGTGCCTGAGGCAGCTACATTGCTTATAGCGCATGCGGGTGTATTGCCCATAGTAGATAAAGAAGTTGCCGAACTTGATCCAACGGCAGAGGCGCGGAAGATGCATAATTTTCAAAAGAGCTTATATTCCTTGCAGGGTACACTTGAGAGTTCTTGCATAGAGCATGCTCAAAGCATTGGTAAAACTGGTACTTTAATTGACAGAGGAACGCGTGATAGCGCCGCTTATCTTGAAGAGGGCACAGATGAATTTGAGCGAGTTATGCGCACAAAAACGGCTTGGGAAGATGCCCGCTATGATATGGTAATCTATTTTGAAGCACCGCCTAAAGATATTTTTGAAAGGGAAAAGAAGAATAATCCCGCACGCCATGAAACATATGAAGAGGTACTCGCCCTTCAGAACACAACTCTTCTTGCCTGGCAGGGGCATCCTAATTTTCATTTCATACCTAATGGTAGCGGATGGGAGCAAAAAGAAGCTAGAGCCATGGCTCTAATAGAAGAGGCCTTCGATCTTAATTAGTATATAAACAAACCGCTTTGATTGTAATTAAGGCGGTTTTTTGTTAGATTATATGTTGTAACAAATTTTTGTATGTTATCTATAGGAATTGTTGGGTTACCTAATGTGGGCAAATCTACATTATTTACAGCCCTTACAAAAAAAGATGTTGAAATAGCAAATTACCCATTTGCTACCATAGACCCCAATGTGGGTGTAGTTGAGGTGCCGGATGAAAGATTAGACAAGCTGGCAGAGCTGTCCGCTTCGGCAAAAGTAATCCCCACTGCTATTGAATTTACAGATATTGCCGGGCTTGTTAAGGGCGCCAATAAGGGGGAGGGGCTTGGTAATCAATTCCTTGCAAATATCCGTGAAACTGACGCCATATTATATGTGGTTCGTACATTTAAATTGGCTGATATCCATCATGTAGAAGATACAGTTGATCCTATTCGTGATATTGAAACTTTGCGTACAGAACTTGCTTTAAAAGATCTTGAAAGCATTGAAAAAAGAATTGATAATTTGGAGGGCAGGGCGCGCACAGGAGATAGGGATGCAAAAGAAGAGCTTGAGGTAGTACAGAAATTAAAAGAGTCTTTAGATAATGATATGCATGTTTATAATTATATGCAAGACAATGAAATGAGTGAGAAGTTTAACAAAGTTATAAAGGAAATGCAGCTTTTGACTTCAAAACCCTATTTTTTTCTTTTGAATTCAAAGGGAGATGATATAAGCGGTGAATTGAGGGAATATATAGAAAAATTGGGCTCTGCTTATGTAAAAATAGATGTGCGCGAGGAATTAGATTCTGTAGATCTATCCAAAGAAGAACGCAATGAACTTGGCTTGGGTGAGAGTGGGTTATATGAACTTATAAATACAGGATATGAAATTTTAAATTTAATTACATTTTTTACAACAGGTGAAAAGGAAACGCGTGCTTGGACAACCGGAAAGGGGAGTACAGCGCCTGAGGCGGCAGGCAAAATACATACCGATTTTCAAAGTAAGTTTATTAGGGCCGAGGTAATTCAATGGGATAAACTGCTTGATGCGGGAAGTTGGGCAAATGCTCGCTCAAAGGGGCTTATACGTACAGAAGGTAAAGAATATATCGTTAAAGATGGAGATGTAATGTTATTTTTACATAGCTAACTTATTTAGTCATATATAATAAAAAATCCGCCGTTTGGCGGATTTTTTTAGCACTTTAATAAAATTTACCTTCTTTTTTCTTCAAGTTCTACTTTTAATTCTTTTTCCTTTTTACCACTAAGCACCTTCATTGTTACTGTATCTCCTATTTCTTTTTCTTGTATAACATCTTGAATGGTAAGTTCAGGCGTTATTTTTTTGCCATCTACTTCAAGTATAATATCAAATTCTTTTAACCCAGCTTTATCTGCTGAAGAACCGGGGATTACAGCTGTATCGCCTAAGCTTTCTCTCATGATAAGCGCGCCATGGTCTACAGGCAAGTCGTTTTCTTGTTTCATCTTTTCATCAAGTATAAGGTAGCGCACGCCCAAGAATGGTAGGCGTACATGGCCGTATTGTTTTATATCTTCAATATCTTTTTTGGCTTGGTCAATTGGAATAGAGAAACCGATATTTTGAGCGCCAAATACAACAGCTGTATTTAGTCCAATAACTTTTCCATCTAAATTAACAAGTGGCCCTCCTGAATTTCCGGGATTAATTGCCGCATCTGTTTGTATTAGGCCGCGAAGGCGCTCTGCATGTCTTTGTTGTCCTCCGTGTTGTGCTGTAATAAAGCGACTAAGTCCTGAAATTATACCCAGGCTTACTGTATTTGAAAATTCGCCCAAGGCGTTACCTACTGCAACTACATACTCTCCAAGCTCAAGATCTGATGATTCTCCTAGCTCAAGGTAGGGAAAATCGGTGCCTTCAATCTTGCAGATTGCAATATCGTGTATTGGATCGCGCGCAATTACTTTTAATTTTCTTTTGTTTTCTTCATCGTGGTCAAGAAACGCTGTATATTCTGCTTTGGGGTCTTGCACTACGTGGCTATTGGTAAGAACTATTCCGCTTGAGCTCACAAAAAAACCGCTTCCGCCACCTATTTTTACTGCCTCCTTTTCACCTTTTTTGAATTTAGGCACCATGTATTGTTTGCCGTTTAAGGGCATTTTATAAAAGCCCTCAACCTTAGGCATGTCTTTTGTAATTACAATACTTATAACCGCGGGGGTTACTTTTTTTATAACTTCTTTTACTTGTTCATTGCTTGCCTCCATTATCTATATTGTAGCATATAGCGTGGTATAGGCAATAATATTGAAACTAAGTAAAATTGATGGTATTGTAGTGCAGTATCCTTTATAATACAGGGTATGAGCCCTCATAGTTCAACAGGATAGAACGGATCCCTCCTAAGGATCAAATCCTGGTTCGAGTCCAGGTGAGGGCACAAAAGTTATTACTGAATTTATTACTTAATTAATTAAGTAATAAAATAATTATGAAAAAAAGGTGTCCGTGGGTGCCGGATAATAATCTGATGTACCAAAAATATCACGATACTGAATGGGGAGTTCCTCTATATAGAGATAGGAAGATTTTTGAATTCCTGGTTTTAGAGAGTTTTCAGGCGGGGCTTTCTTGGGAAATTATTTTGAGAAAAAGAGGCAATTTTAACAAAGCATTTGAAGGTTTTGATTATAAAAAAGTGGCAAAATTTACAAAGCGTGATCTAAGCCGTCTTTTGAAGGATGAGGGAATAATACGCAATCGGGCAAAAATTGAGGCGGCAATTAATAACGCTAAAAGGTTTATTGAAGTGCGGGATGAGTTTGGCACATTTTCAAAATATGCCTGGCAATTTGTCGGGGGCAGTCCTATAATGCATAAGTTAAAAACCATGAATGATTATCCTCAGTATATAGATGAGGCACAGGGGTGGGCGAAGGATTTAAAGAAACGAGGTTTTAAATTTTTAGGCCCTACGACAATTTATGCCCATATGCAGGCAACGGGGATGGTTAACGATCATATTATTCCATGCCTCCGTTATAGTGAGGTTGCAAAATTAGCAAAATAATGTAAATTTATAAACACGGGCCCGTAGCTCAGCTGGCAGAGCGCCACTATGGCATAGTGGAGGTCGCTGGTTCAAATCCAGTCGGGTCCACAACTTGAAAAAAGTATAAATATGCGTTACTCTTGTTTTAATCAGAAAAGGAAGGAGACAGAAATGTCGCTTATAAGATATGCCTTAATAGATGCAGAGGAAAATAAGTTAGTTTCGGTCTTAGAAAAGCATGTAGGAACTGACCAGCTGGAAGAAGGCCAGAGACAAAAGCAGATTCGCATAATTCACTCCGGCGCAGAAGAAGAGGCCGGCAGTTTGCAGGAATTGCTATTACTGCCTTACAGTGGATGCCGCGCCCTGGTATACGGAGGCCCTGGCCTGACATTCGGCCACAGGCCCAAGTACTTCGCAAAGTATAAAGATGCTATATCTTATGTTCTTGAGAAGCTGGCAAATGGGGATACTCATTCAGCTACAGTTGAGCTGTTTGAAACTCCCCCGGAGGGAAACTCCGGTGATGCAAGCTTTTCTGCTGAGGATCTTGAGGTTCTCGGTATTGCATAATCCAACATCCGCCTCACATTGGGGCGGATTTTTTTATGCTACAATTATATTATATGGATAACATAACAATAATAGGCTTGGTGGCGGCAGGTCTTACCACCTTTTCATTTGCTCCACAGGTTATAAAAAGCTGGAAGCTAAAGGAAACAAAAGATATATCTCTTGGCATGTATATAGCTTTTTGTAGCGGAGTATTTATGTGGACGGTTTATGGTTTTTTAGTTAATGATCTGCCTATTATTTTAGCCAATATCATAACTTTCGTACTTGCAGCATCGGTGCTGTTTTTAAAGATAAAATATAAGTAATGCTTAGAAAAACTCCAAAATTTTCAAGAATATTTTTTGTGGTTTATGTTGTAGTCGCTCTTGTTTTGCTTGCACTTCCCAAAAATATTTTACCAGGATTTTATAATATTCCTGTTATGGCTACACTGGCTCTCGTGTCTGCGTTTATTATTATCCTGCCCAGATTAATATTTAAGCCAAAGCAAAAAGTCCAAGAGAGGGGTGTTGCAAAAATGCAGAATGTTTTAACTTTATCTCTTTTAATAAACGGGGCGGGAGGCCTGGGCCTGTATAAGCTTTATCAATATGGATTTGAATATGATAAATTAATGCACTATGCGACTCCGCTTATTTTAACTTTAGGGTTTATATATTTTTTTAGAAATTATAGTAATTGGCCGCTAAAGAAAGCCCTTTGGCGCACAAGTTTTTTAGTTTTTGCAGGGGGTATCTTTTGGGAGATATTAGAATGGACCTCGGATCGTCTTTTGGATACATCATTTGTCCTGGGAGGTGGAGGTATCGGTTGGCGGGATACAATATTTGATGTTATAGCAAATATTTTAGGGATTCTTACAGCGGTGATTTATTTGCACTATAAATCCCGAAAATAAGTTAATATTATAGCAAAACCTTCCTTTACGGGGGGTTTTATATGTGATATTAATGTAAGGGTTGGGCGGGATGCCGGAGCGGACGAACGGGGCTGTCTCGAAAACAGTTGTGCCGCAAGGTACCGGAGGTTCGAATCCTCCTCCCGCCGCTTCTAATGTAGCTTATGGAAATTGCAATCTTTATATTATTAATATCAGTAATTGCCGGAGAAGTTTGGCTGTTTTTATTTATACGTAAAACTGAAAATAAAATTGACAAAGCGCTTGGAGGAGCTGACAAGAAATCAATAATGAAAATGCTCGCTCATATTGTAGAAAATCATGAAAAGGTAGAGAAAGATCTCAAAAAATTATTTAATGAGGACAATAAAAATAAAAAAGCAATTGAGGGCACAATGCAGCGCATGGGCGTGGTTAAATTCAATCCTTTTAAGGATATGGGTGGTGAGCACAGCTTTTCTATAGCATTTTTAGATGGCAGGGATAACGGGGTTGTTATTACACAAATGTATAGCACGGAGGGTAGTAAGGTGTATGCTAAGCAGATAATAGAAGGTAAAAGTGCCCAACAATTATCAAAAGAAGAACAGGAAGCCATTAAACGCGCGCAAAGTTAAAATAAAACGTATAAATGAGTAAAAATAATAAAAAAAATAGACCGCCGGTAGTCGTAATAGTTGGCCATGTAGATCATGGCAAAACTTCTATTTTGGATTATATTCGCAAGGCTAAGGTGGCAGAAAAAGAGTCAGGAGGCATAACTCAGCATATAGGCGCTTATCAAATTGAGCAAAGCGGTAAGAAAATAACATTTATAGACACTCCCGGCCATGAGGCATTTACAGCAATGCGCTCTCGCGGAGTTCAGGTGGCAGATATAGCTATTTTAGTTGTAGCGGCAGATGACGGCGTAATGCCGCAGACCAAGGAGGCAATATCTATTATTCAAAAAAGCGGCCTGCCATTTGTTGTCGCAATAAATAAGATAGATACGCCCGGAGCTGATGTGCAAAAGGTTAAAAATCAATTGACTGAAAATAGCGTACTTTTAGAGGGATATGGGGGCCAGGTCCCTAATGTTGAAATATCGGCAAAAACCGGCCAGGGCATAGATGATCTGCTGGATATAATAAATCTTGTAGCAGAGCTTGAGGAATTAACTTATAGCAAAGAAGAAGATCTTGAAGCAGTAGTTATTGAATCTGCAATGGATACACAAAGAGGGGCTGTGGGTACTTTATTAATTAATAAAGGTGTTTTGAAAATGGGCAGCATCATAGCAGGGTCAAGTACTTGGGCCAAGGTCAGGGGGATGGAGGATTTTCTGGGAGAAGGCATTGAAAAAGCAGACCCTTCAACACCTGTGTTTGTTTTAGGTTTTCAAGGCGTACCTGGCGTGGGGGAGAAGTTTATTCATGCAGAAGATCAAAAAGCCGCAGAAAATAGAATCGCAAAAAAAGAGCGCAAAGATAAAGAAGGCCACCTTTTGGCTGTAGAAGAGGGGCAGCAGGTTGTAAATATGGTTTTGCGCGCTGATGCCGAAGGCACGCTGGAGGCAATTCATGAAGTATTGCGTTCAATTCGCAGCGAGGAGTTTAAGTTGCGGGTTCTTAGCGAGGGGGTGGGAGATATAACTGACTCTGACGTTCGGCTTGCAGCTAATGGAAATGGATTTGTGGCGGGTTTTCGAGTTAAACAAAGTGCTCCGGCAAAAAATATTTCTGAGCTTCAGGAAGTTCCTGTTGCTGTATTTAATACTATTTATGATCTTGTAGAGGGTGTGCGTGAATTAATAAGCGAACATCTCACCACTGAAGTTACAGAAGAGATTGCAGGAAAATTTAAAGTTTTAAAAATTTTTAGAACAGAACCTTCGCGTATGATAGTGGGCGGCAAGATTACAGAGGGACGTTTGCGACGTGGTTTACCTTTGAGGGTTGTAAGGGATGGAGAGGTGCTTGGAAAAGGCAAGCTAAACCAATTAAAGAGCGTTGATAAGGCGATAGAAGAGGCAACTAAGCCTGATGAGGTAGGTGTTTTGTTTGACGGAAATATAAAATTACAGGAAGGAGATGTTCTTGAGGCAATTGAGAAAAAAGAGGCAAAGCCCCAAATTTAAATTTATAAAAGATGCCCTCTGCTATAAAGGAAAAATTTCAAACCGTGAAGCATATGATAGAGGATAGCGAGTATATTTTACTTGCAGGACATAAGAATCCTGACGGAGATTCTTTGGGTTCGCTCCTTGCCTTGCATCTGGCTATATCTGAAAACTTAGGAAAAAATACCATACCATATATGACGGACAAGGAGGTGCCGCAGTCCTTGGATTTTTTGCCCGACAAAGAATTGCTAAATGATAAAATATCCTGGTATCCCGACCTTGTAATAGGTGTAGATTATGGTGATTTTTCACGCCTCAATTTACCCGAAGACATAGCGCAGGGTGCCAGAATAATAACTTTTGACCACCATCCTTATTCAGGCCAAAGAGGAGATGTACAGATTATTGAAACTCAATTTTCCTCAACGGCCGAATTAGTATATCATTTTTTGCGTGAGGTAAATTGGCATATTTCAAAGAGAACAGCTCTTTGTCTGCTTACCGGAATTTTAACTGATACGGGCGCTTTTGCTCATAATACATCAGCCAGAACAGTTAAGGTTGCAGGCGAGCTTTTAGAAAAGGGGGCTCCGCTCCATGCCATTCATTCAAAGACATTTGCCGGCAAAAGACCCGAAGTTCTTAATATATGGGGCAATATTTTACAGAAAATGAAAACTGAACAGGAGTATAATTTTTCGCATGCTATAGTAAGTTTTGACGAATTTAAAAAATTTGGTATAGTTTTAGATGATTTTACCGGGCTTATAAGTGTCATGAATACAGCGGATGAGACCGATTTTTCTATTTTGGCCATAGAGTATGAGCGTGGTAAAATTAAAGGTAGCTTGAGAAGCGATAAATTTAAGGATATTGACGTATCTCGCATAGCTGAAGCGCTTGGAGGAGGGGGGCATAAATATGCTGCAGGATTTTCTTTGGAATGTTCGGCAAAAGAAGCCAAAGAAAAAATATTTAAAGCAGTGCAAAATAGTTTGCAGAAAGTAAGAAATTAAATTTATACATGGCGTCGTGGCGGAGTGGTTACGCAGGGGTCTGCAAAACCCCGTACACGGGTTCGAATCCCGTCGGCGCCTCCAATGCGCAGGTGCTGGAATTGGTAGACAGGCATGGTTGAGGGCCATGTGGGATTTAATCCCGTGGAGGTTCAAGTCCTCTCCTGCGCACAATAAACTATAATACTGCCATGAGGCAGTATTATAGTTTCGTTATGAGAGGAATTGAAAAGGCGGAGGCGCAAAGCGCCGAGCCCGGGCAGGAGCCACTTAGCGAGGCAAAGCCGAGCTTAGTGAGCTGACGCCAAGTCCTCTCCTGCGCACAATAAGTTAATATAGTGCCTGTGGGCACTATTATATTTTGCATTTTGCGCGCGTAGCTCAGTTGGTTAGAGTGTTTGCTCGACACGCAAAAGGTCCCTGGTTCGAATCCAGGCGCGCGCACAGAAAGATAATTGCCATGAATATCGAAGTTATTTTTGAAAATGAAGATTTGGTAGTAGCCAACAAACCCTCCGGCTTATTGACGCACCCTACTCTCAAAAGTAAAGAGAGTGCGTTAAGCGATATATTGCTTTCTAAATATCCTGAAATTAAAGATGTTGGAGAAGGTGAGGATCGCCCCGGAATAGTACATAGGTTAGATAGAGATACTTCGGGTCTTATAGTTATTGCAAGAACGCAAGCATCTTACAAGAAATTAAAAGAATTATTTAAAAAAAGAGAGATAGAAAAGAAATATTATGCTCTTGTATGGGGGATTCCCGCAAAAAGCAAAGGAAAAATAGAGAAGCAAATAGGAGCATATAAAGGTAAGCGCATAACAGTAGAAGAATATAGCCAGATAAAGCCAAGCAAGACAAGGTATGCCTATACAAGTTGGGAACTATTAGAAAAGTATAATAAATTTTCACTTTTATCAGTTAGTCCCAAGACAGGCAGAACTCACCAGATACGCGTACACTTGTCATCTATAGGCCACCCCATAGTATGCGATAAGATATATGGAGGAAAAAAGAAATGTCCTCTAGATTTGGGAAGATTATTTCTTCACGCGTATTTTTTGGGGATTCCTGCAGATAAGTCGACAATGTTAGAATTTGAATTAAGATTACCCAAAGATTTAGATAATTTCCTAAATTCTGTTGATAAAAATAAGTAAATGTGATATATTAATCGTTATGGACGTAAATACATTACCCAAAAATCAATTAAGGAAAAACATTCCCGATATGCGCCCCGGGCAGGTTGTTCGTGTGCATGAAAAGGTAAGTGAGGGAGGAAAGGAAAGGGTGCAGATATTTGAAGGTCTCGTTATAGCTGTAAAGCACGGCAGAGGTTTAAACGGTACATTTACAGTGCGCAAAATAGGTGCGGGAGGAATTGGTGTAGAGCGGATTTTTCCTCTTCACATGCCCTCAATTCAGAAAATAGAGGTGTTAAGAAGAGAAAAAGTAAGGCGCAGCAAGCTTTATTATGTAAGAGACCAGGTAGGTAAAAAGGTTAAAAAGAGGAAGACAAAGCTTCAGAATTTAATTTATGATATGGGTGGCACAGAAGAAAAAGAAGAAGAGCCAGGAGATGCAGAAGAGGCTGCAAAGCAAGAAGCAGAAGCCCAGCCTCGGGAAAAACAAAAAGAGGAAGCAGTAAAAGAAGTAGAAGATAAAGAGCAAGAGAATGGAGAGAAAAAGGAGGAAGAATCGGAGGAAAAACAAGAGGAAGCTAAGAATGAAGGAAAAAAAGAAGAATCTGAAAACAAAAAAGAAGATTCTCAAAAAGAGGAGTAAGAGTAATGGCGGGAAGGCAAATAGCGTTTTGCCGCGGTGGTGGAATTGGTATACACAGCGGACTTAAAATCCGTCCCCATTTTTGGGGTGAGAGTTCGAGTCTCTCCCGCGGCACACTATGATATAATAATTTTATGGGCGATTAGCTCAGCTGGCTAGAGCGTCTCGTTTACACCGAGAAGGCCGTAGGTTCGAGTCCTACATCGCCCACTGAGTTGCCTGGGTAGCTCAGGGGTAGAGCAGTGGCCTGAAGAGCCACGTGTCGTCAGTTCAAATCTGACCCCAGGCACAAAACGCGCCAGTAGCTCAGGGGTTAGAGCACGGCTCTTATAAAGCCGGGGTCGATGGTTCAATTCCATCCTGGCGCAC
>JAWVZY010000007.1:0-25638 GCA_033721955.1 Candidatus Spechtbacterales bacterium | reverse complement strand
TACCTTTAATGCGAGCTATGTTTATAGAGACAAACCCCATTCCTATAAAAACAGCTTTTCATCTTTCTTATAGTAATAACGGCAAGGTAAATGTCCCTGAAAAGCCGGTATTTCGCTCTCCAATGAGCCAGATGAGTAGCAGTAATTTAGTGAAATTGAAAAAAGTTTTGAATGAATACGAAGAATGCTGAATCGGAATAACAAATGTTCTTTTAACCCTCCAGTTTAATACGGAGGGTTTTTATTATGTGTCAATGTGGTAGAGTATTATATATGTCAAAATACTACAGTGGAAAAAGAACAAGAAATATATATACTCCGGGCAAGAATAAAAAACCCTTTAAATTATCTCGCTCTAAAATAGATCTCTTTGTAGAGTGTCCCAGGTGTTTTTATATAGATCGTCGCCTTGGGGTAGGTAGGCCTCCCGGCTATCCTTTTGCTATTAATTCGGCAGTGGATCTTTTACTTAAAAAAGAATTTGATGTTTTGCGGAAAAGCGGCGATACCCACCCGCTTATAAAAGAATATGGAGTTGATGCCAGGCCCGTGCCTCATGCTCAATTGGATGAATGGCGTGAGAATTTTAAAGGCGTGCGTTATCTGCATGAATCGACAGATCTTTTAATAACGGGGGCAATTGATGATCTTTGGCAGAACTCAAAAGGGGAGTATATAGTTGTAGATTATAAGGCCACAAGTAAAAACGAAGAGATAACAGAACTTAATAAGGCCTGGCAGGATAGTTATAAGCGCCAGATGGAGATTTATCAGTGGTTATTAAGAAAAAATGAGCTTAAAGTTTCAGATACAGGGTACTTTGTATATTGCAATGGCAGAACAGATGTGGATAGTTTTGACGGTAAAATAGAATTTGACCTAACTTTAATTGGTTATAAGGGCAATGATGATTGGGTAGAGGGTGTAATAGAAAATATATATAAATGTCTAAACTCAGATAATATACCCAAAAAAGGAGTTAATTGCGATTATTGTCTTTATCGCGATAGTGTAGAAGAAGTTATAAAATAAAAAACCCTGCATAATTCAGGGTTTTTTTGTTTGGTACTAGTTATTAGCAATCTTCTTTGCGTCCGACCCATATAAGACCGGTACCTGTTACAATGAACATTGCGCCGATTCCGGCAAAAAGCCCGACAAGCGCCATACCAATTTGCAGAGAGGAATGTGTTACTGCACCAACGCCGAGATTAGCGAAAAGTCCGTGCGCTGTACCACTCCATGCCTGTGAACGAGCAGGACCCTCAAGCGGATGTTTGCGGTCAAAATCAGTCCAGTAGCGACCATCTACTTCAAATTCATATGTACCCGGTTCGTATACTTCACCCTTATATTCAACGGTCTCTGTCAGTGTAACTCGCTGAGTACCGTGGAGGATATGGTATCCGATAGTAGCCATTTGGTACATATACTCACTCGCTGTATTAATAAGGGGATCTTCAGGGTCAAAATCGCTTTCAACAATTGGGAAACCCCAATCTTCTGTTAAAAGCTCCATAATGGCTTGGGCACCTTCAATAGTACCTCTATCGACCAGTTGTCCATCTTCATTGTAGTTGAGGGTTACATTTTGAGCTTCAGAGAAGCTTTGTAAAGAGTTATAGCCGTCATTTACCTGGTTATATGCTACTCCGCTTGCTGTTACAAAACCAAGTCCGGCTAATGCTAATACAATTCCCAGTATTCTCATTCTTGTTCTCATCATTGACCTCCTTTGGTCTGTTATTTTTAAGGAACTTTTTGTTCCTTTGCCTAATTTCAGCTTATAATACAATTAAATAATTGTCATTTTTTTGATGATATTTAAATATTGTTTGATGTATAAAAAATATCTATTTATATTAATGTGCTGAAAAATACCTGTAATTAAGGCATTTTTGGTGGTAATATTTGCAAGAAATAAAAAATACATGTATATTATACTTAACGACTAAATAATTGTCATTTTTATGAAAAGTGAAACTTTATTAAAAAATATAGGTTTTTCAGATAAGGATGCAAAGGTTTATAAGGCCTTACTTAAATTGGGTGAGGCAAATATACAGGCGATAGCTGATGAAACAAGCCTTCCAAGAAGCACGATATATACAAGAATTGAAAAGCTCACAGATTTTGGAGCGATTGATGTATTTCAAAAAAAGAAAACAAAATATTATATAGCCGCACCTCCCGAAAAACTTATAAATATTATAAGGGAGCATGCAAAAAAATTAGAGAACAATATAGATATTTTTAAGGATATAGCAGAAAATGCCCGCCAGCCCAACACCGATCTGCGATTATTTGAGGGAGTTGAGGGTATAAAACTTGTATTAAACGATATATTAGACGAAAAGCGCCCGTTTTTAGCTATAACTTCAATAAAAGATATGGAGCGTCTTGCGCAGGATGATTTTGAATTATTTATTGAACGTAGAATAGAGAACAGGTTAAGCGTAAAGCTAATAACTAATGAAACAAAGGAAGCGAAAAAATTAAAAGCTAAAGATGGCGAAGAATTTAGAGTAACTCGCTTTACGCCTTCGCAATATAATTTTAATACAGCTACTTATGTATATGGTAATAAAATAGCTATGCTGTCTTTGAGGGAAAATCCGGTGCTGGGCATTATAATAGAAGATGCAGCAATGGCAAATACTCATAGGATGTATTTTGATATTTTATGGGATAAATTAAAATAAATGTTTATTTTAATTTAATTTTATCCACAAAAACTATTCAAATAAATGCTTGAATAGTTTTTTAGTTTATGTTAATGTGCAGGTAATGGCTCAAAAAAATAAAATTCAATTTTCTGAAGAGGAGTTAACAGAAAAAGCTCGTATTTTTGCTATGGCCGGAGATGAGGTTCGTTTAAAGATACTTTGCTATTTATTTGAAGGAGGAGAGCCGTGTGTTTCTGAGATATCAGAAAAAATAGGTAAAAGTATTGCTGCAACCTCTCACCACTTACAACTCATGCAACAAAGCGGCCTTTTATATACAGAACGCAAAGGGAATAATATTTGTTACAAATTTAATGAAAACAAAAGAACAAAAGAACTAAAAAAGATAATTTGCGAACTTTAATTAAACTTAAACTTGGCTTTTTCATGGCTAATGGATCTGCTAAGTATCTACAACTATGCCGGACTATAAAATAGTTTCTGCAAAAGATGTTAAAAATAAACTTGAAGAAGGGGGGGATGTTTTAGTTATAAACGTTCTTTCTGAATCTTCATTTAACAGTATGCACATACCTGGCTCCATTAATATTGATGTGCATCAGGATGATTTTTTGGAGAATGTTAAGAAAGCAACAGGAGGAGATAAAGATAAAGAAATTATTGTACATTGTTCATCTGAATCTTGCCAGGCATCTCCCGGCGCGGCAAGGAAATTGGTTGAAGCGGGTTATACTAATGTAGCTGATTTTGAAGGCGGGCTTGCCGGCTGGAAAGAAGCGGGCTATAAATTGGAAGGTGCAATGGCTGAATAGGGGCCAAATAATGTAATTAAAAATAAAAATTATGAAACAAGTTACCATTTACACAACACCAACATGCCATTATTGCCATGCAGCAAAGGAATTTTTTGGAGAAAATAACGTAGAATACACAGAAAAAGATGTAGCCAAAGATGTGGAGGCACGCAATGAAATGGTTGAAAAATCAGGTCAACTGGGAGTTCCTGTAATTGATGTAGGGGGAGATGTAATCGTCGGCTTTAATAAGGAAGCGCTACAAGACCTTCTTGAATTAAAGCAATAGAATGAAATTAGGTAAAAAAACAATTATAGTTTTTGTTTTATTTGTGACTGTGACAGGAGCCGTCTACCATTATTTTGTGGGCGGCTCTTTTAATTTACCTGAGGGCACAACAAAAAAAGTACAACTTAGAGATAAAACTATTATGGAAACGGAAAATACAAAACATTCAATACCGATTGAAGAAATTCGCTCAGGTGGTCCACCAAAAGACGGCATACCATCAATCGATGATCCTAAGTTCATATCAACTGAGAAAGCGGACAATTTTTTGGATGGCAATGATGTGGGTCTTGGTATTAAGTATAGGGGGGAGGCAAGGTTTTATCCGTTTCAAATTATGGTGTGGCATGAAATAGCAAATGATGAAATCCAAGGAGATCCTGTTTTGGTTACTTATTGCCCGCTGTGCTTTACAGGTATTGTTTTTGAAAGAATGGTTGAGGGAGAAGTGCAGGAATTTGGTGTTTCGGGTAAATTGTGGCAATCAAATTTGCTTATGTATAACCGCGCGCCTGATCCTAGTAATGAATCATTGTGGTCTCAGGTTTTAGGTGAGGCGGTTGTTGGACCCCATACGGGTACAAAATTAAATATTATTCCATCAGACATTGTAGAGTATGGCAACTGGAAAGATACTTACCCCGACACTCAAGTATTATCGCGTGATACAGGGATATACTCACTTGGAAGGTATGATGTAGAGCCATATGAGGGTTACTACACTTCAGATGAAACTATATTTACCACTGACTTTAATGATGAGCGCTTGCATCCCAAAGAAATTGTTGTGGGTATAGAAATTAATAATCAATTTAAGGCCTATCCGGTTGATGATATTAAAGAAGGTATTAGCCGGGATATGTTTGCAGGTAAAGAACTTGAAATAACAAAAAATAAAACAGGGGAGATCAGGATAAAGGCCGAAGGAGAATCGCTGGAAGTTATTTGGGGATTCTGGTTTAGTTGGCAGGCGGTGCACCCCGATACACAGCTCTATGAATAAGAAACTTATAATCTTTAATATAATTTTGGCGTCTCTTGCTGCGGGTGTATTATTTTTAGTATTCCGCTCAAATAACGGGACAGAAGTAGAGGGGGTTGAATTGGAAGATTACAGTGACCCAGATGTTTCTTTGGAAAACTATCGGGGTACCCCTATAGTTGCAAATGCGTGGGCTGCTTGGTGTCCATTTTGCGTTGAAGAGCTTCCTGAATTTGCAAAAGTACAGGATGAATTTGAAGGCGAAGTTATAATTTTAGCTATTAATAGGGAGGAGTCAGTAGGTACAATGCAAAGATTTTTAAATAAGGTAGATCTTACATTTAGTGATCTCGAGTTTTTAGAAGATAGTGAAGATACTTTTTACAGGGAAATAGGGGGTATTTCAATGCCTGAAACATTATTTATAGATGCTCAGGGTAATATAGTGCATCATAAAAAAGGTCCGATGAGGGCCCCTGAGATAAGAGAAAAAATTCAAGATATATTATAATTTAAATCAGTTTTCTAAATTATGCTTTTTAATTTTACACAATATGCAGATATAGCTTTATTTGTAGCGCGGGTAATTGCCGGAATTACCATGATGTATTATGGACAGCTTAAAATACGCGATCTTAAAAAGAATGCCCGTGATTTTGTTGAGATGGGTTTTAAACCCGGGTGGTTTTGGGGAACCCCCGTTGCTATAAATGAATTTTTTGGAGGACTTGCAATAGTGCTTGGAGTTTATATATGGATTCCCGCTGCTTTATTCGCTGTTCAAATGATGGGGGGTGCAATATGGAAAATAACAAAAACTGATAAGCCCTTTACTGATTGGTCTTACGACTTGTTATTATTTGCTTTAATGCTTGTGTTGATTACCGCAGGCTCTGGAGCTTTTGCTTTAATATAAAATATGGCATTAAAACCCTCCGCTCAGTGGGCGAGGGTTTTTAATGTTAGCCAATAGCTGTGGATTAATTTCTCTAAAATAATGTTATAATTTAGATAACAAATAGTTGTATAAAAAATGTACGCTAATAGCATAAAATTAAATAAATTTATAGCCATAATACTAACTTTTACTCTCGTTTTTGCGTTAGGCGGTTTTAATATAGCCAAGGCAAATCATGATTGGGCTCTTTCATTTGATGGTGTAGATGATTATCTTGATTTGGGTAATGATGCCAGCTTAGATCTTTCGGGAGATTTTGAGGTAACTATAAATATAAACGATGATGATGCTAATTATGTAACTTATATTAATCGTATAGATACAGGGGGAGCTTATAATGTTTATTGGTATATAGGTTCAGAATTTGGCAATACCGGCAAAATTGAAGTTGGGTTTGGTGATGGGGCTAATTACGGCGTTTTACAGTCAGATATTGCTATAACAGATGGCAAATGGCATGAAGTTACCTGGAAAAAGACAGGCAATGATCACAAAATTTTTATTGATGGAGTTGACCATACAGGGTTTAAAAATTTACCGGGGACATCAGGCGATATTAATCCCGCTACTAATATATATGTAGGCGGTGATGTAGAGAGCGATAATTATTATGCCGAAGTTGTTGTGGATGAAGTTAAAATAACAGTTGACGGTACAGTTGAGGGACATTGGGAGCTTAATGAGGGATCGGGTGCTACAGCTTTGGATAATTCCGGAAATAACAATACAGCAAATATATCGGGCGCTACTTGGGTTGCGGGACCCTCAGGACACCAAAGCTCCGGAGGCGGATCATCTGTTACTTCAACTCACGCGCCTATAGTAGAGCTAAATACGAAGCTTGCCGGTATATACAGCGGTGAAGTACAAATAGATTACACCGCTTATGACATAGACAGCACTGTCATTGGCGTGTTTGGTTTCCATGATAAGGATGATCCTATAAATATTTATTATTCATCTGATTTTACAAAAGATATAGCTCAAACAACATGGCATCCTATAGAGACAGGTATCGAAAATACAGGGACTTATATGTTTGATACAACACAGTTACCGGATGGGCCAAAATACAGAATCAAGATAGAAGCAGTAGATTCAGATGGAGAGATATCATTTGCTGAATCTGATTTTTTTGGCATAGATAACACAGGACCTACATATGATGTAGAACTTCTAACTCCAAGGCCCATTAAAGAACGGGATACTATAGAGCTTAAAATTATATCGTCTGAAGATCTTATATCCGTGCCTTCGGTTAAGGTTAACCAGTCTTTAGAAGAGGAACTTGGAGAGGCAATTGTTGGGGGTAGCGGAAAAGAGTTTATCGCATCTTATAAACTTGGCAGGGGTACGCGTGTTGAGCTTATGATTTCGGGAAAGGATAAGGCGGGAAATACGGGCGACATTATTACCTCAGGTAAAAACTTTTCAATTACTCAGTTTGGGCCACCTCCGCCGGTTATAGAGAATATCGCAGATGGCACCAGAACAGGAGAGCAATTTATTGATATAAATGGCTTAAGTGAGCCGGGAACCCGTGTTGTACTCACGTTAAATGGCGTAGAGACGTTTAGCGCAGATATAGGCGCCGATGGCAAGTTTTTATTTGAGGGCATTGAATTAAGTTCTCAAAGGGGTGGAGAAAACACTTTGAGCTTTATAGCATTTAACGAGCAAAATGAAGACAGCGCTGAGGTTATATATAAAATAACATTAAATTCTGCTCCGCAGGTAGCTATATTAAATACTTTTCCTGATCCCTTAAGCGGTAATTTAGATCTATTATGGGATGCCTTTGATTTAAACGGCGATATACTTAAGTATACAGTACAATTTTCCAACGACAGTGGTTTTAGCTGGGGAACTTTAGCCGAAGATCTTGATGCCACAGATTATACGCTGGATACAAAAAATTTGGCGGACGGAAATTATATTTTTCGCGTTCTTGCCAACGATGGCTTTGAGGTGGGGAAGGATATCTCATCGGAAGTTGAAATTGCAAATGGGTTACCTAAGATAACATTAAATACACCGCCTAATTTGTTTACATCTGATAATAGCCCGGTGTTATCGGGAAATGTTTCGGGAAGCTTAAGTATAGATAATGTTGAATTCAGTTTAGATGAAGAAACGTGGATAAATGCTTTGCCCGTTGACGGTAATTTCGGGGGAATAAATGAGGATTTTGAAATAATATTTGATGAAGTCCTTGATGATGATGCTTATAACATGCTTATCCGCGCTAAATTACAGGATCAGAGTTATATATATAGCGCCTATTCTTTTAATGTAGATAATACACCACCTGAACCACCTTCATTATTGTCGCCACCCATGGGAGGCGTTGTTAGCTCAGAGGATGATGAGGAATCTGAAATTGAAGGCATACAGACATCTCTTAGCGGGATAACAGAGCCAGGGACTAGAGTACAGATAACGGTTAACGGGCGTCCATATAATAGGATAGCACTTGAGGCGGATGGAAGCTTTAATGTTTCGGGTGTTGATTTTGTAGATTACGGTATAAATACCATCTCTATAGTTGTTTTAGATCAGGCAGGTAATAGGTCTTCTATATCAGGTAATATAGTTTCAGATAATTTGCCTGAAATTTTAATATTGAATCCGCAGACGGGAGCGTATCTTGCAGGCAGTGCGCAAGTTGACTGGGAAGCATCAGATCCTGATGGAGATCCTCTTTTATATACACTTCAATACAGAGAATCGGGAGGGCCATGGATAAATATAATTGAGAATTTTGCAGATACAGATTACAACTGGAATCTTTCATCTCTCAGTTCTGCTCAATATCAGTTGAGGGTTATAGCCAATGATAGTTTAGCTACAAGTTTTGATACTGTTAGTGTATTTATAGATAATATAGCTCCTGGGGGTACATTTGGCCTTGTAGGGGAGGAGATAACAAATAATCCCCGCCCCAGCTTTAGCGGTAATGCTGTTGATAATTTTTCAGGAGTGGAATTTGTTGAATATAGTTTCGATGGCTCAAATTGGTTTACAGCTCTAATAACAAGCGGTTACAGAACAAATAATGCTTCATTCAGGTTTAGTCATCGTTTTGAGCTTGAAGATGATAGTTATGATGTGAGGGTTCGAGCCACAGACAGATCGGGTAATGTAGGTTTTATAGGAACAGATTCAGTACAGGTTGAAACTATTCCACCGCGCGTAGGCAGTTATGTATTAAGCCATAAAGGTATCACGCTTTTTCCTGAGGGGGATATGTTTAATGTGCTTGTGGGCGCTGAGTTAAAATTTAAAATATCACTTGAAAGCGATACAACAGAAGCCACCTTGCGTGTAGGTGAACAGGTTTTGGATCTTATTAAAAATCCTGCCACATCACTTTGGGAAACTACTATAAATACCTCTACACTGGGAGTTAAGGATATGTTTGTATCAGCATCTGATTTTGCTGATAATTCTATACTGGATAAAAAAATTGGCATGTTAAATGTAAGAGAAGGTGCTTCAGTGCTTACTCAAGCCGGTAACCCTATAGAAGGCGCTGTTATAAGCGTGTTTACTTCACAGGGTCGTCATTGGCAGGCCTCAGAATACGATATGAGCAATCCTGTACTTAGCGATCATTTAGGTCATTATTCTTTATTGCTACCTGCGGGAGATTTTTATCTGACTGTAGAAAAGAAAGGATATAACAAAATAAAGACACCCGTATTTAATTTATTAAGTCCCCGTTTTATAAACACAGATTTTACCATGCAACCCAGAGAAGGGGTTAGGGGATTTATAGAAGATATCATTGAGAGAGTGCAAATATTTTAATATATGAGTAGAAAGCATGCAAAATGGGTTATATCAGCACTTTCTCTCATACTGGGATTGATTCTTCTATTTAATGTTGCCGGAGATGTGTTTGTAAGAGAAGTAGCTCAGGATATTAAAATAGAACAGCAAAATAAAATTCCCACAGAAGAGGGTTTGGATATTGGAGACAAGGTACCGCCATGGACGCTCGATAGTTTAGGGGGCGATGTTGTAAGTTTTAGCGATCTTTTAGGTGCTCCAACTGTTATTACTTTCTGGGCCACTTGGAATGAAAATTCCACAGATCAACTTGCAATATTTCAAGATATTAATACAGAGGGTATTTTTAATATAGTAGCTATTAATAATCAGGAAGATGCAAGTACCGTGTCAAACTTTATTAGCCGCAGCGGTTACAATATAACAGTTTTACTTGATGAAGCGGGAGAAGTTGGAGAGGAGTATGGAATAAGAGTTTTGCCCGTTAGTTATTTTATAGATAGTAATGGCGTACTGCGCGAAACTTTTGTCGGTGTTTTGAGCAGATCCATGCTTAATGAAAAAATATCTTTATTATTTAACAACTAAATGTTATTATAAAATAGTATGAATATATTCTTTCTTTTCAATAATATACACTTTACTCTTGAGGTTTTAGGTGCGCTTTCTTTTTTGATCGTGGCCTGGCTTGCTCTCGATTCTTTTTTAGTTCGACGTGATTTTACGACTATATCACGTGGAATTGGTTTTGGTTTTTTAGGTGCCTGGCAGGCAATACATGCATTTGGATATAATGCGGACATTTATGGATATACCGCATACGCGTTTTTATTTAGCGGTATATTGTTTGTTATCTGGAATCTTATGCTTGAAGCACCTACTGATAGGCCTGAGTTCAAAGCAATTCTTATATTGCCAGCGCTTACACCTATTATTCCGACACTGAATGGAATTGCAGCAATAGGTTTTGGGATTATAGCATTTTTAGGGTATAGGCAATTTAAAAAGGAACAGAAAAAGACACTTATACCTTTTGCCACTTCTTTTTTTGCACTTGCACTTGCCTACGGTTTGGGAGTGTTTTATGAAGCGGGTAGTTTTGGGAATATATGGGTGATAGCACATCTGTTTGAGTTTATAGGATTTTTAGCGCTTGCAATTTGGGTATGGCAGTATTTGCAATTGAGGATACGTGAAGAGCTACTTTTAATATTTGTTGCAATTACACTTTTAATGGCTGCAATTGTTACACTTACATTTTCTACAATATTAGTAGATAGGGTAGCTGAGCAATCAGAACGTCAATTGCTTACAAATGCCAAAGTCGCAAATCTTGCTATAGAACACATGGAAAAAGAAGCGCTTGCTAAGGCGCGCTTTATATCTACTAATAATGAGCTTATATCGGCAGTTGCAGAAAATGATTTTGCCTCTATAGAGGATATAGCAACAAGAGTTCTAAAGATGGAAAACCTGGGATTTTTAACTATTTTAGATAATAAAGGAAATGTTCTTTTACGCGCGCATGGTGTTACAAAAAAAGGAGATAACCTTGCCACTGAGCCCGTAGTTGCTGCGGCCTTAATTAATAATGATGCCTCGACTCTTGGTTATAGTGAGACAGAAGGATTTTCAATACGAACAGCATCCGCGATGAATACAGAAGAGGGTATAGTTGGTGTTGTCTTGGCGGGTTTTCAATTAGATAATGCTTTCGTCGATTCAATGAAAGAACTTACAGGTCTTGGGATGTCTGTTTTTTTAGGAAATAGAAGAGTTGCTACAACAAATTTTAAGCCTGATGGTAGAAGCCGAAGTACCGGTATACAAATAACAGATAACCGTATTATAGATACAGTAATTGAACAGGGTAATTCAATTACATTAAGTACAGAGATAACATCTCAACCCTTTTTAGCGAGTTATTTGCCGCTTTATAATATTGAAGGGGATATAGTGGGCATGTTGTCAGCAGAGCGTTCGCAGCAGGAGATAGTAGATTTAACAAACAGTACAAATAAATTAACACTCGTTAGCGTTATGGCCCTGATGCTTATATTGATAACTCCAATATATCTTGCAACTAAGCGCCTCGCAGGCGAGGTAAAATAAAATTAAATTAAAATATCTATGACGGAACAAAAAACAATTTTACTGGTCGAAGATGACCCTTTAATAATAAGGATGTATCAGAATAAATTAAGTGCAGATGGATATAATGTCGAGACAGCGTTTAACGGGGAGGAGGGGCTTACAAAGATAAGAAAACAAAAGCCGGATCTTATATTGCTTGATGTGATGATGCCTCGGATGAATGGAATTGAGGTATTAAAAAATTTAAAAGAAAATGATGATACCAAAGATATTCCGGTTATTTTTCTAACAAATCTTGGAGATAATGAAGAAGATATAGAAAAAGCAAAAGATATGGGTGCTACGGATTACCTTGTTAAGTCCGAGATAAGCTTATCTGATCTATCAGAAAAAGTTAAAGAATTTATTTCTTAAGCTTAAAAAATAGAACATTAAAAAAGCAAGGTGTCAACCTCGCTTTTTTAATTATTTTATGATATAAATGGGTTAGAACTTAAACAAAAGATGTCAATATTGAAGAAAGGAGGTGGCATATAAAATGACGACACCCTTCATATTGGAGCCTAAATATACGACAATAGCAGGCAGAAAAGTTCGATATGTAAAATACGGCCAAGGCCCGCCTCTTGTCCTGCTTCACGGCCTTGGCAGAACTGTATTTCAATGGAAAGAGCATATACCTGAATTTGCAAAGACAAATACAGTTTATGCCTTGGATATGCCTGGCTTCGGGCATTCAGAGCCTCTAATGAAGCATGAAAGGGTTATGTCTTTCGCGCCTATGTTTTTGAGGCAATTTATGCAGCATTTTGATTTAGATAAACCCGTGATCCTAGGAGGATCGTTTGGCGGATTGGCTGCAATGGACTTTGCCTTGGAGTTTCCCAATAATCTATCTAAATTAATACTTATGGACAGTGCGGGTCTAGGCAGAGAAGTTTCACTTGGCTACAGGCTTTTGACCCTGCCTATTATTGGAGAGCTTTGGAGATATCTTGACTATAATGGTATTGAAGATTCAGAAATATGGATAAATAGAGTTACTAGGGTTCCCAAGTTGGGCAAGATCTTAGCAACTGTTTTAGAATATATCTTAACACCGCCCCCGAAAGAAAGATTAGATAATACAATAGAAGCAAATCGCTTAACTCCATTGCGCTTGTATAGATATGGAATTCATTTGCTGGGAGGGCAAAGATTATCAATACGCAGAGAAGGCGTATTACACCGCATTCAGGTACCCACATTGGTGATGTGGGGCGAACTTGACCCGATATTCCCTGTATCACATGCATACAAGGCATATGAGCGCTTACCTAATCCATATAATGTGAAGTTATTTGATCCCGGTCCCTATATATTTAGGGGAGTAGGTCATTGGCCTCCCAGGGAGAGTCCAAGGGAATTTCAAAGCGTAGTTAAAGAATTTTTGGCATCTTAAAAGCATCGGGTGTTTCCGGTGCTTTTTCTTTTGTGTGTGTTTTATGGTACAATATTTATTAATGTGGTATTATTAATTAGTAATTAAAAAATATAAAAAATTTATGCCAAAGAAAAAACAAGATAATAAAAAAAAGGTAAAAGCTGAAGAAGCTGAAGCTCCTACAAAGACAAGGCAAGAAGAAATAGAAGAATTAGAGACCCGGCTTAAAACTTTAAAAAGCCAAGACCAAAACCAAAATAAGAATCAATATTTGATACCGTTGTCTATAATAATTGCGGGCATGTTTGTTGCAGGAGCAGTATATTTTTCAGGTGGCGGAGCTATACCTACCCAACTTGGAGGTAATAATCAGGGCGCTCCGACAGGAGGAGATAATACAGGAGGCGCTGCAGCAGGAGATATATCAGTTGAGAGTATTACCGCAGAAGAT
This sequence comes from Candidatus Spechtbacterales bacterium, assembly GCA_033721955.1. Taxonomy (GTDB): domain Bacteria; phylum Patescibacteriota; class Minisyncoccia; order Spechtbacterales; family 2-12-FULL-38-22; genus JAWVZY01. Next base: position 12,168 of record JAWVZY010000007.1, on the reverse strand, counting down.
CATATTAGGGGAGATTTGGATGCTCCTGTAAAGGTAGTAGAATTTTCAGATTTTGAATGCCCGTTTTGTCAGCGTATACACCCAAATCTTAAACGCGTTGTAGATGAATATGATGGCCAGGTGGCTTGGGTATACAGACATTTCCCTCTGGACAGCATACACCCACAGGCCACTCCCGCAGCACAGGCATCTGAATGTGTGGCAGAGCTTGGAGGCAATGACGCATTTTGGGAGTTTGCAGATGCATTATTTAATAACCAAGGTAGCTTAGGCGAGAGTTTTTATGTATCAACAGCTTCTCAGGTCGGTGTCAGTAGTTCAGCTTTTCAATCATGCTTTGATAGTCAAAAATATGCAAGTAAAGTTCAGGATCACGCGCAACAGGCGCAGGCCGCCGGTGGAAAAGGAACTCCATATAGTATAGTTATAGCCCCTAACGGCAAAACATTTGCTATAAACGGCGCTCAGCCATATGCATCTATAAAGTCAACTATAGACCTGGCATTGCAGGAGAAGTAAAGAAGTAAAAGTAAATTCTACTCTTTATGTTAGATAACCACTTATACAATTTAATGCTTCAGTTAACTGAAGAGAATAAGACGCTTTGGAGAATTAAAAATCACTACATCGAAGATGCAGGTGACTGTAAGAAGTGTAATGATTTTTGGGAAGCTATGGAAGAAGATAAAAGAGAACACGTTGAGGATCTTATGAAACTCATTAAGGATCATATCTAAACAAAAAACCCCGCAGAAGCGGGGTTTTTAGATAAGTCGCATTCCTATAATCTCTTCATGTCCGTTTAAGAACTCTTTGGCGCCTTGGGGCTTTTTGCCTTCTAGCTGAATTTTTTGAGGAACAATTATATTATTTTGTGTTTGTATGGCAAAGACATCTTTATAACGGATAACTTCTCCCGGATTATTTACATCATGTTCTACAACTTCAAAGGTTAGTATCTTAAGCCGTTTGTTTTTCCAGAAAGTAAATAAGCCGGGCCAAGGCGTGTATGCCTGCCACATTTTTTTTATATCGTCGGCAGATTTTGTCCAGTCAATTTTACCGTCGTTGCGGGTAATTATTTTTGTGTATGTTGCCTTACTATGATCTTGTTCAAAGGGTGTAATTTCTCCGCTTATCCAGTCGGGCAATGTTTTCATCAGTAGTCGTGCTCCATGATAGGCAAGCTTTTTTCTTAAAGTTTCAGTTGTATCGTTTTCTTCTACCTCTACCATCTCTTGAGAAAGCATAGGCCCATGGTCCATTTCCTCATCCATAAGTATTATTGTATTTCCTGTCACTTGATCTCCGTGTAAAAGCGCAAATTGTATAGGAGAGGAGCCACGATATTTTGGCAATAACGAAGCATGAATATTAATTGCTCCATGCTTAGGTAATTCAATTACTTCTTTGGGTAGAATTTTGCCATATTCGGCAACTATAAAAAGATCAGGTTCTGTTTTGCCTAGTTTATTTTTTGCGGCTTTTAAGCTCTCGGGTTGGAAAACAGGTATCTTGTTTTTTTCAGCCAATATTTTTACAGGCGGAGGGGTAAGCTCCTGTTTTCTACCCGTGGGTCTATCGGGTGCGGTTACAACTAAAGCTGGTTTATATTTGGAGTCTATAAGTGTACCTAATATTATTTTTGCAAAGGTAGAGGTTCCAAAAAATATTATATTGTACTCACTTTTTACTTTATTATTGTTCATGGAGTCGATCTATAAAAAGTATACCGTTTAGATGATCTGTTTCATGTTGAAATATACGTGCCAGAAGTCCCTCACCTCGAGTTTTGAATTTTCTACCTTTTATATCGCGAGCTTGTATTAATACCTCATGAGAGCGTGTCGTAGGATGAAATTTTCCTCGTATGCTAAGACATCCTTCTTCTACCGTTTCCTTTTTATTACTATAGTATATTATTTTTGGGTTTATAAATACGGTTTGAATCTTCGGCTTTAACCATGTGCGCGGGTTCAGGGTTCTTATTTCAGGAGCGTAATCTTCTGGGATAATAAAAACCCTTTTTGATATTCCAATTTGAGGTGCGGCAAGCCCTACTCCATCCTCTGCTATAACTGTATCCATCATATCAGAAATAAGCTCCCTGAGTTTTGGAGTGTTAAATTTTTTTATTTTTTCGGCTTTTTTTCGTAAAACATTCGCCGGCTCTTGTACTACTGGTTTTTGCATAGTTTATGAGGTTATATCTATAGGATCTACATTTATTTCCCAGTCGGTTGGGACTACATTTAATAATTTATTGCGCGCCTGCAAGTACTTTATAACACCTTTTTTATCCTTAGGCCACTTTATTAAAATATACCATATGTATTCTCCATTTATTTTAGGTGTATAACCGGGAGCAGGACCTAATATCTGAACATTAGCTATTGCCCTGTTTTTATTGTCTTTGCCGGTTGTTATTTGTAATTTGCCCTCTATGTCAATATTGTTTATTTGTGTTTCCAATTTTTGTCTTAAAGTAAGGGCTGTTTGTTCGGCGGTTGCAGCGTTTTTATGTCGGTAAGTTAATTTAATTAATTGTGAATAGGGTGGCCATTTAAATAATTGCCGTTTTTTTAATTCATCATTGTAAAAGTTTTCAAAACTATTTTCGTTTATAGATGTAAAAACAGAAAGCTCCGGATGGTAAGTTTGGATCAGTACCTTTTTTGAGGTAATATTTTTTAATCTCCATAGAAGTTCAAATACTCGTTCACTTGCTTTATATTCGGGCAAGTGCAATATTGCATCCATCATCACAATAGCGGCATTATCTATTTTAGGAAGCATATAGTCCTTAAGAGCGGAGCGGGTACCTATGAGTATATTTATATCTCCGTTTTTAAATTCATCTAATATTTCTTTTTGTTCTTCCGGGGTTTTAGCAGTATCGCTGTCTATTCGTTTAATTTTTATATTAGGCGCTATTTTAACTACCTCTTCTGCTACAAGCTGAGTACCGCCTCCGAGCTGTTTTATTCTATGTCCTCTGCATGAGGGGCATATATCAGGTGCGGGCATTTTTTTCCCGCAACGGTGGCATATTAATTTCCCCCCTTTATGTAATATGGCAGGCGTATCGCAATCAGGGCAGTTTACAATATATCCGCAATCACGACACACAAGCGCTGAAGATAGACCGCGCCTTGCCATAAATAAAAGCATTTTATCTTTTTTGCCAACCTCTTTTATTTGTTTTTGTAACTCTTCGCTTAAAATACTTACATTTTCTTTTTCCAGCTCTTTTTTCATATCTATTATTTTACACTTTGCAAGGTGTGAGGATTTTTTAATTATCTGCCAATCTTCGTTTTTTGCTTGGTGATACTTTTCTATTGAGGGTATAAGATCACCTTCAATTATATTTGTATTATAGATCTTGCTAATTTCTTCGGCAGCATATCTTGCATCAAATTTTGGGTGCATGTCCCACGATACATGGGATGTGTTGTTTTCATTATCTAATATAATGGTTTCCATATTTTTAAAGGGCGTAAATAAGGCGGAGCGAGTACCTATTATGTTTTCAATTTTACCCTCATACGCATCCTTCCATGCTTTTCTCCACTTGGTGCGGGGCATAGAGCTATCTATTTTTACCAGGTCTTTAGTTGGTAGTATGTTTTCCAGGTATGAAATTTGCATAAATTCAGGCACTATAACTAAAGCACCGCCTTCTTTAGCATATTTTATATATTCTTTATTTCTGGATTTATAGTCACCGCAAATTAGTATTTTTTTAGAGTTGTTTTCTTCGCTAAATTCAGGAGGAGGGGAGAGTGAGGAGAGCATTTTTAAAAGTGGCGCGTTTGGCTTTGAGAAGAAGGGCGGCAACATGCGGCGCAGCATTAAACCGGCTGGAGCGAAGTAATAATCGCTAAGGCGCGTGGCAAGCTTTAAGAATTTTTTAGGCAATATCGGACCTTTAGCCAGAGCTCTTTCTATTTTTCTAAGTGAAAAAGCGGATTTTCTTATATTTTGCTTTTTCTTTTCTGCTTGTTCGCGAGTTATTATAATAGCAGGCACTTTTCTTGTGCGCATAGGTACTTCAACAAGTTGTCCTGTTTCAAATTTTTCAGAGCTAAAATAACTAGGCAGCTGTATTTGCTGCCTGGGCAAGCTTATTAAAGGAATAACGCGATATATATACATATATTTATTTTAACATTTTTCCACATAGCTTTTCTTTCATTTGTGCTATAATAAACGTAGTAGGTCGTAAAAATAAGATATTATTATTAAATATAAATATACTTTAATATGGACACGGTATTTTACGCGTTAGTTGCCATTTTACTTTTAGGTGCCGGAGGTTACTGGTACTTCTTTATAAGAAAAGGTGGAGGTAAGAAAAAAGTAGATATGAGCGATGGCTCAGGAGGCGGTCAACAAGCTGCTGACATGGGCGGAGAGCAAACATCAGCCCCTGAGGGCGGAGAAAGCCAAAGCAGTGCAGGAGAAGGCCAGGATAGCGGTAATGACCAGAAAATGGCTTCATAAATCTTCGAAAAATAATAAACACCTCCGATTAAGTCGGAGGTGTTTATTATTATCAGAAGGGTGCAGTCAATAAGTTTGACTTATTAACAAAGTTCAGCACCTCTGATATGCTATTATTATGGCAGAAACAAGAGCACACTCCCCGAGTGTATATATAATATTCTTGAACTGGAATAACTCAGAGGAAACTCTGGAGTGCTTAGAATCGTTGAAGCGCCTGACTTACGGTAATTTTAAGGTGGTTATAATAGATAATAATTCAACAGATGATTCGCTTTTATATTTAAAAAATTTTAAAAAGGAGCAAACAATATACGATATAGATATTATAGAAAATGAAAGAAATGCAGGCTTTGCCGAAGGCAATAATATAGGTATGCGCTATGCTCTGGAGCAGGGTGCTGATTATGTTCTTTTTCTAAATAATGACATGAAAGTTGATCCAATGTTTTTAAGCGAAATGATGGATGTAGCACAAAACAATGAAAAAGCAGGAATTATTGGCTCAACAATATTTTTTTATGATAAAAAAAATCTCATTTGGTTTGGAGGCGATACTCCGATGAAATGGACAAAAATGGATGAAATGATAGCTTCAACCTGCGATTTTTACAAAAAGAAACTACCGCCCGCGGTACCCCCTATACAGGTTAGTTTTATTACAGGGGCGTGCATGCTTATCAGAAGAGAGGCGCTTGAAAAAACCGGAGGATTTGATAAAAGATTCTTTTTGTATTTTGAAGATGCGGATCTTTGTTTTCAGATCCAAGATGCCGGTTATGAACTTTGGTGGCAGCCAAAGGCAAAATTATGGCACAAGGTTTCAGCTACAACGCTTCCAAAATTAGGTTCTCCTCGCCTCCACTATTATCATGTGCGTAATGTGCTTTTGCTAGGATTTAAAAACGGTCCTTGGTGGTTGTATTTGTACCATCCGCTTTGGGCTGTGTATACGGCTGTTAAACAGATGATTAAAATAATAATAGGCAGGCAGCGTGATATTTCTAAGGCGCGCCTTAGAGGTGTTATAGATTATTATAGAGAGAGATTTGGCAAGTATGAGGATATTTATAAAAAGTAAGTTTAGTTTCGTTTCATTATAATACGAATATAATTATATAAATACGGTTTTTTATATGATAAAAGTAGCTATAGATTGTCACAAATTGGAGGATGCTACCGGAGCACACCGTGCCGGTATTGGCCGCCACATATATAAGTTACTTGAGGAAATTTCAAAAAAACCGGAGCTTGCTGAAAAGTTCCGTTTTTATCTTTATTTTAAGGGGCATATACCCAAAGATATAGAATTTTTAAATAATGAAATATTTGTAAAAAAAGTGGCAAAATTGCCCTTGTTCCTTCCTTTTTTCCGTCCTTCATTTAACATATTTTTTCATATCGCTCTACCTATTTATACCCTAAAAGACAGGGTAGATGTTATATTTTTTTCTTCTTTTATGTACCCTGCCTTTTATATGGGCAAAAGTATTTTATTGTTAACCAATGATGTTTATTACGAGTTTACAAAAGGAACTTTGCCTTTCAAGTACCGTATAAGCTATAAATTATTTGCGAAATGGGGAGCGATTCGTGCCACACAAATTACAACACAAACTAATGCCTCTCGCGATGAAATAAGCGGGTATTTTAATATCGCCCCTGAAAAGATAGAGGTAGTACCTTTAGGGGCGGATCTGAAAGATTTTGCGCCCAAAGAAAAAGTACAAAAAGAAAATTATATTTTTTATGTGGGCCAGGCCTTTCCTCGTCGCCACCTAAAAGAAACCTTGCAGGCATTTGAACTTATAGCCTATGATTTTCCTGAATTGAATTTTATTGCTGTTGGAATTGATAAATATAATCCGCCTGTGATTGAAGGCCTTGTGAAGAAAATAAATCAAAAGTTAGGAAATAGAAGAATTTACAGACAGGAGTTTGTAAGTGATGAGGGTTTGGTGGAGTTTTACCAAAAAGCAAAGATATTTACTTATATATCCAGTTCTGAGGCTATGGGTTTGCCGCCACTGGAGGCGCTTGCGGCAGGAACAGTGCCTGTGGTAGCAGATACACCCACTACAAAAGAGATATTTGGCAGTCACGCCTTTTTTGTAGAAGATTCTGAAGATCCCAAAAATATTGCAAAAGTTTTGCGTGAGGCATTGCAAAATGCCGGGGCTCGCGATAAGATATTGCAGGATAGGGAAGAGGTTCTTGCAAAATATACATGGAAGGGGCATGCAGAGAAAATGATAGAAATGTTTGAGAAGGTTTCTTTAAAATAATTAAAAATAAAACCCCTAAATAATTTAGGGGTTAGAGGGAACGGTTATTAGTTGTTTCCTTCAGTGATCTCTTGCAAGAGATCTACAATACCTTCAACGGTGCTACCTAACAATCTATTGTCGCCATGATATTTTGCGTGTCCTGCGTTGTACCGAAGTTTTTTCAGCTTTTCCTCAATAGAATCCTCTTGCTTTATATGCTTAGGTCCATATCCTTTAGCGCCTCGAACATCTTCAACCATTATCCGCCTCCTTTTTCTGGGTTTTTATTGCCTCTCTAAGCATTTGGATAGCCGAATCATTGGATTTGCGAAAAAAAAGATGATCAAGTATAATTATCCCGTCTAATTCAGTTAACTCTTGCCTTCCTTGTTTATCGGTAGCCATAATACATCTCCTTCAGTAGGTGCTTGAATATCCAAAATATATCATATGTTTAAGAAATTGTCCAGTCCTATTAATATAATATTTTTTGTATCACTATCTATTGTAGTGCTTATTGCATTTGGCATAATTCCGCGCGAAGCAGCTTTTATATTTTTACTAATGTATGTGCTTTTTGTTTTGTTTTATCCTGTGGAAAGGGGGGTAGATCTGTTTTTGCGCTCAATTCCGTTTTTTATAGCCCTGCCCATAACCGAAAGCTTTGATAATTTTAATATTTGGCGGCTTATTTTGGCACTTATCTTTATAAAATGGTTTTTTAGCTCTTATGATTGGAAAAAATGGTTAAGACCTAAACTTAATATAAGTCGGTTTATAAAAGAAAATAAGATCGAGGCGGCGGGAATTTTATTTTTATTATTTGCCTTACTTTCAATTTTTGTCGGACCAAATACTATAGCGGGGGCAATGAGGTTTATTTTTATACTAAATGCGCTAATGCTATTTATTGTAATTCGCTCCCTTGTAATCAAAGACAAGGAAAACGCATGGGGCTTTGCAAGAAATTTTGCCTATTCAGGTCTTTTGGCCGTAGCATTTGGTTATCTCCAATTTTTATCTGCTTATTTTGTGCCTGCCTGGATATTTCATTATTGGTGGGGACAAATTGTAAGCGTCGGGCTTTATGGTCAGCAATGGGGAGATATTGCTACAAACTTCGGCAATACTTGGTTTAGTTATTCAGCCGGCACTCTGCGACTTCGCATGTTTTCAACTTTTCCCGATACTCATTCATTTCCTATGTATGTAATAATGACATTTCCCGCGTTGTTTATATGGATTTCTCGGCGATTTAGCTGGCTTAGTATTAATAAACTAAAAGATTTTTTTAAAAAAAATTATTTAATATTTATTGGTTTTGCCTTAATTAATCTTGCCCTTATATTAACAGGTACTCGTGGAATTTGGATAGCTTCTTTGGCAACATTGGCAGTTGTAGGACTTTTTAAATTTTTTAAAGTAGATAAAAAATACAATAAAGTGCTTTTGGGTTCTCTTTTAATATTTTTACTTATGTTTCCGGTTTATTTTGGTATTGTTAGCTTCCCTCAATTTCAAGATACGGATTTTGAAGTATCTGCCTCTTTTGCGCGTATAAGTAGTATTATTGATTTTGGAGAAACATCAAACCAGGGCAGAATAGGTATTTGGAAGACGACTCTTGCATATATTGCCCACAGCCCCGTGCTTGGAGTTGGAATAGGCAATTACCCTGTGATTTTAACCGAACCTCAATCCGCCCTTGAGGCAGGGGCGAGCGCTCATAATTTATATCTGCATATCGCAAGCACCATGGGAGTTTTTGCATTATTTGTTTTCCTTTGGTTTATATTTGAACTTATAAAGGCGAGTGTAAACTATCTTAAAGAAAATAGAGAGTATGGGCTTTATTTTGCCTTTATGCTCTTTTCGCTTGCGTGGATAGGAGCTTATCTTATGACAGATGCAGCACTTTATGACGGCCGGGCACTTCTTGGCTTTATGGCAATGACAGGAATAGGTGCGGGTCTTATGAGGGGTTTTCAAACTTAATTTTTTGGTGTATTATTTAGCTGGTGTCGGGAAGGTCTCGGCGCCAGTGTACCTATAAAGGAGGTCTTGCTATGGCGGGAGATAAATATCCTGTTGCGGCGAGCGACTACCAAGATATAGACAGAAAAATAATGGAGATAAAGCGCCAGCTTACACAAAAAGGAGGCAGTCCCTTAAATCCCGAACAAGTCAGCACAACTTTGCAGATGATCGTGGATAACGATATGCCCGAGCCACTTTTTATGCATGATATGAGAAAAGAAAGAGGCTACGAGCTTTACAAAGAAGGACCTCCACATCCTATAAACGAAGGGCGTCCTGCAACTGTAAGTTCTTATTCAAGCTTAAGGGGAACGGGTGAGATAAGCTTGACACCATCTGAATTTTTAAGGCGCGCGGAATATCAAGGTTTTGATCTGGGGCAGCACACCCTTGAATATCTTTTAGAGCACCAGGAAGATATTATGGATTCCTGTTGCATTCCAGGAATGTATATTGTGTTTCCTGGTACAGTTTGGCTCAATAAAAATGATCCTTTAGCTGTGTATCAGTATGTGCCTGCTATGCTCTATCTCAATTCTAGCTGGAGCTTTTCTTTAAAAGGCATCAGTTTAAATACAGGCAGTGAGTTTAGCTCAAAAACCATTGTCGTAAAAGTCAATTAGGGTAGAAAAGTATTTTTTTAACCCCTATTAATTTAGGGGTTTTTGTTTTAAGGTAGATTAAAATGGTATAATGGAAAAAAATAAACTACGTAGTTAACTACGTAGTTAACTACGTAGTTTTGTTATTAAACAAGTTAAAATATTATGCGTGAAAAAAATGATCCGGATAAAAAGCCGGTACGTAAGATAACAAAGATAGCGGGAGGGGATAGCTATGCGGTAGTTATTCCTATTGAGTTTATAAGAAAGCTTAATTGGAAGGAACGCCAAAAAGTTACCTTTGAACTAAAGGGAGAGAATATAATAATTAAGGACTGGAAGAAATAGAAATGACGTCGCGTGAGGAATTTTATAAAAATTTACATAAAGTTCGCAGTGTATCAGCAGCTTTGTTTTTTGATGAGAAGGGAAAAATTTTAATAGTAAAACCCAGCTATAGGGATGATTGGCTTGTGGCGGGCGGGCATAGTGAAGAGGGTGAATCTCCGCGCCAGACATGCAAAAGAGAAATCAAGGAAGAATTAGGTTTAGATATTGAGCCGGGCAAATTACTTTGTATTGATTACCTGGTTGAGCCACACCCCCAAAAAGAAAGCTTTGAGTTTATATTTGAGGGCGGTGTTTTATCCCGAGAGAAAATTAAAAATATAGAATTGGAGGAGGATGAAATAGAGGAATATAAATTTGTACAATTGCAAGAATTATCTGATTTTTGCGATAATGATCTAATTTACAGAATAAAAGAGTCAATAAAATTCTTGAAAGGAGAAAAGGACGATGTATATATAGAAAATAAATATAATATAAAATTGTAGTTCTATATGAAGCCACGAGTTGACGTTAATTTAATAGTATTTAATGGTGAAAAGTATATTCGTCATTGCTTGGAGGCGGTAAAAGCGCAGACATATGAAAATATAAATTTTCGTATTTTTGACAATGCTTCTACAGATAATACTCTACGTATTGTAAAATCTATAATGCCTGGCGTTGAAGTGGTTGAGTTTGATAAAAATTATGTACTTGGAGGAGGTTTTAATCGCAGCTTATATTTTTGTGATTCCCCCTATGTTATAGGGCTTTCTGTAGATGTAATAATGGATCCACATTTTATAGAAAAAGCAGTTGATGCCATGGAAGAAAATACTGATGCTGGAGTGCTTCAGGCAAAGATATTAAAATGGGATTTTGAAGAAGATAAAAAAACAGATATAATCGATACGACAGGAATGCAAATATTTAAAAGTAGAAGAATTATAAATCGTGGACATGGTAAAAAAGATAAGGGGCAATATAATAAACAGGAGAAAATATTTTTGTATGAAGGTGCTGTACCGTTTTTTCGCAGAAAAGCGCTTGAAGATATAAAAATGCCAAAGTTTCGGCCCCACAATGCTCCCTATGCAAGTAAAGCTGACACCCATAAATACCCTTATGAATATTTGGACGAAGATTTTGTATGGTATGCAGATGAGGTGGATTTAGGGTGGCGACTTCAGCTTTTAGGGTGGAAGGCCTTTTATGCGCCTAATGTAGTTGCCTGGCATGATCGCCAAACAACAAAAAAACTTTCGGGAGGGTATAGAGAATTTATAAAACTCAGAAAAACCTTACCGACTTTTAAGCGCAAATTAGATCATAGAAATCAGCGTCTTGCCTTTATAAAAAATGATTTTTGGGGTAATATAATAAAGCATGCTCCTTTTATTTTTAAAAGAGAGCTATTTTTATTTATATACTTCATAATATGGGAAAAAAGTTCACTATTTGCTTATACTGAAATAATAAGATTAATGCCTAAAATGCTGCGCAAGAGACGCATGATAATGAAAAAAAGAAAAGTAAGTAGAAAATATATAAAAAAATGGTTCAAATAAAATGTCTTTAGATAATTTTGCCCCTGACCATTCAGGTGCAACTAAAACAAAGTACAGCAAAAGGAAGCTCATTATATGGGCTGCTATTTTGTTAGTAGTTTTGGTTGGAGCGTTATTTTTATATCAGACTTCAAATGTATTGACTATCGCGGGTTCTCCTAGCGATGTAGGCGTTTATCAGGATTTTAAGATAGAAAAAGAAGCCGATCGTTTGGACATTTTAGTACTTGGTATACGTGGTTCGGGAGATCCTAACGGGGGGCTTTTAGCAGATACAATGATCTTAGTTAGTTTTGATAAAAAGAATGACAAGGTTTCTATGGTTTCTTTGCCTCGTGACCTATATGTTGATATGCCTGAATATCCAAATAAAGAAAAAATAAATTTTGCCTATGCACTGGGTGAGCAGAGAAAGCCGGGAGGGGGAGGGCTTACACTTTCAAAAGAAGTTGTAAAATATATAACGGGAGTTTATGTGGATCATGCAGTTGTGATGAATTTTGAGGGCTTTGAGAGATTGGTTAATATAATGGGGGGAGTACAAATATATAGAAATACAGATTTTTATGAAACAAAACAATGGCAGGGAGAGGGTAAGGAGGGTAGCCCGTTTTGGTATAAAGAAAGCGCTGATGCAGAAGCCGGCCAAATTACACAAAATGAAAATGAAGAGGAGCAACAGACAGATGACGTTCAAGATATTCAACAGGAAGATTCTCAAGAGAATACTGCAGTGTCGGCACCGGAGCCGAGAGAAGAATACTGGGTATTTCATGTTCCTGCCGGAACCTCAAACTTAGACGGCAATAGCGCCCTTTATTATGTGCGCTCACGCTATTCAAGTTCTGATTTTGATAG
>JAWVZY010000006.1:0-26373 GCA_033721955.1 Candidatus Spechtbacterales bacterium | reverse complement strand
GCGGTTTCTAACCTCCATTAAGGTTCCGCTCCTGCGAACCTTTTGTACAAAACGGCGCGCCAAGCTTCCTGTGGACTCATTGTCCTTGCGGCGAACCTCAAGACCCGGTCTTTGGTTTTTGTTTTGTTGTTTTGCCATAATTTTAATTAATTTACTTTTAATTTTATTTACCCCATCCGCCTAAAATATGCAAATGGATATGCGGGACTTCCTGCCCACCATTTTTACCGACATTAAAAATTAGCTTATATCCATCTTCAACGCCTGTCTCTTTTGCAGTCCTTTTGCCTGCAAGCATCATATTGCCCAAAAGCTCTCTGTCTTCCTCTTCGGCATCATTAATAGTTGTAATATGCTTTTTAGGCACTACTAAATAATGTACGGGTGCTTTAGGGGCTATATCTTTAAATACTACCAACTGTTCGGTTTCAAAAAGAAAATCTGTATCCATTTCTCCTTCAATAATTTTGCAAAAAATATCCTTTTCCATATTATTTTCTCTTTAGCCGTTTCTTAATTTCTTTTATAAGTTTGTCTTCGGGTATTGTTTCCTGGCTCCCTGTTTCCATATCGCGAATTATCACTACATTATCTAAGGCCTCTTTCTGCCCTATTATAATAGATAGGTCGGCTTCATACTTATTAGCCAGCTTAAGCTGAGAACTTATAGAATCCCTGCCAAGCGCCTCTCTTAGCTGTATATTTTCCTTTCTAAATTCTTCAAAAATAGCAAAGGCCTTTTTCTTGGCCGCATCACCCAGCTGTACCAAAAATACTCTTGGCTCTTGTGGTTTTCGCGGAAGTTTATCAGCTGCCTTCATTGCCTCAATAATGCGCTCAACTCCAAGAGAAACCCCTACGGCGGGAGTATCCTTTCCCCCTATAAATCTAACCAGCTCATCATACCTTCCACCCGATGCTAAAGCAAGTCGCTTTTGGGGCGCCTTTTCCTCTTTCTTTTCTTCACCTTCTTCATTCTCTTCCTTTTCTTTTTCTGCAGCAGCTGAAACAGAAGGTGCCTGCCCTGCTTCACCCTCAAATATCTCAAACACTGTCCTAGTGTAATAATCTAATCCCCTCACAAGCATTGGGTTTAATATATACGGTATATCTATGTAGTCAAGTATCTCCAAAACGCCTTTGAAATGCTCGTTGCAATCATTGCACAAGAAATCAACTATCTGAGGTGCTTCAGCTTTAACGCGTTGGCATTTTTCCTCCGCGCAATCCAGCATGCGCAATGGATTTTCTTTATAACGCTTTCGGCAATCCGCGCAAACCTGACGCAAGCGGTACCTGTAATGTTCCTTAAGATTCTTTATATACTTTGGCCTGCATGCCTTGCACCCTATTGAGTTTATCTCCACGCAAAAAGCAGGAAGGCGCATACGTTCTAAAATCCTAAAGGTTACATTTATAATTTCTGCATCACGCGATGGGTCATCTTCCCCAAGTGTCTCAAGTCCAAATTGATGGAATTGTCGATAACGCCCGCGTTGAGGTTTTTCATGGCGAAACATGGGGCCCGCATAATAAAGCTTTACGGGTGATGTCCTTTTTCTCATTCCATGTTCTATATAAGAACGCGCGGTTGAAGGAGTGCCTTCGGGCCGCATGGTTAAGCTGTCACCTCCTTTAGTTTTTAAGGTAAACATTTCCTTAAGTACAATATCTGAACTTTGACCCGTCCCCTTTTCAAAAAGCTCTGTGCTTTCCAAAATAGGAGTATCTATTCTTTGAAAATTATAAAAATCAGCGGTGTCTTCGGCCATTCGCCAAAAATACTGCCAAATATACTGCTCTTCGGGCAGTATATCGTGCATTCCTGTTGGTGTTTGAAATTTTTTCTTCTTCTTGGCCATATAATTAGTAATTAATTTTTGTTTACAGTATAAATTTAGTAATTTGGAGCTTCTATCAGATCGAATTGATCAAAAGGCCACGCGCGCAAAAATACCTTGCCTATTATAAAATTCTCTCCAAGAGGCCCCCACCTTCTGGAATCATGACTGGCTGAACGATTATCTCCTAAAACAAAATACTCACTATCACTTAAAGTAATTTCTAAATTTCCGCTGGTATCTACGGTATCCAAATAATCCTCTTTTAATTCAAAACCTTGCCCGTCTTCACTTTCCTTTATAATGACAGTACCCTCATCTATAGTAACTGTTTCGCCCGGAAGGCCTATTATTCGCTTTATATAAAACTGTGAAGGATTGCCCGGAAAACGAAAAATAATAACCTCTCCTCTCTGAGGGCTATTAAAGCGATATGATATTTCATCAACCAACAAATAATCACCCTGATGATAATTGGGTTCCATACTTGCCCCCCTTACGAAAAAGGGCTGCACTACATAATATCTTATTGGTATGATGATTATAAGGGATACTACAATGATCTTAGATATATCCCAAATAAAATCGAATACTGCTCGCAATCTAGTTGTCATCCACTGTATTTTAACACAGAAATAGCCCTAAAACAACCATCTATTTTGCTTGCAAATAAAGGGTTTATAGCGTATTATCAAAAAAATCCATGAAATTTTTTCACAACAAAGAAGGGTATGTAACAATAGTTATTACAGTGGCTATTGTGCTTGCGATAATTGGCGTTGGCTGGGGTGTTACATATATAGCAGATAAATATCTCCAGCCCATTAATCACAATCCCAAGCCCTCCTCAAATGAAACGTCTAAAGTAAAAATACCCTCACTAGAAAAGATAAAAAGCGGCATCACTCTAAAAAAATCTCCTGAAGGCAGGGTAGATATTATGCTTTTGGGTATAAGCGGAGAAGATTATATTTCGGGAAATTTAGCAGACACTATTATGATAGCTGATATAAATACTGAAAACAGCCAGGCAGATCTCTTTTCAATTCCGCGTGACCTATGGATATCACACGATGGGCAGTTCCAGAAAATAAATGAGCTTTACAGGGTCGCGGGCGGTACTGAAGTGCCCAACACAGAAATGGATGGCATTATAAAAAATAAAATGGAGCAAATAACCGGAAGAGATATACATTATACTGTTATAATAAATCTTGAGGGCATAAAGCAATTAGTAGACATTATAGGCGGAGTTAAAACAGAAGAGGGCCTAATGAACGGAGAGGAGGCGCTTACATATGTTAGAGACCGCAGCCGACCCGGAGGGGATTTCGACAGAATGGACAGACAACAAGAACTAATAATCGCGATATTAAATAAACTAAGCAGCGGGGAAGAAACCGGAGCAGATGGCGAAGAAAATGTTGCAGAAAAACTATTTACAGAGCTTAGCGGATACATAGCAACTGACATGACACTAATAAATCTACTCCAACTTGACCTGGTCGCCGATGAAATAGATCTGAATGATATAGGCATGCACAGTATAACCCCCGAAACCGGACTCCTGTATTCTGATTACACAAATGTAGCAGGACAACAAATATATACCCTCCATCCAACAGCGGGCTATGAAGATTACAGTAAAATACAAGAATTTATAAGTAATACTTTAAAGAACAATGAGCAACAATAAATTGTTAAAAACTGTTACAATAATGGGCCTGGGCAACCCGGGTGAAGAATACATGGGAACACCCCATAACACAGGTTTTGAAGTTATTGATCTTCTTCAAAATGACCTCGAAAAAGAAGGGGTGGAATTTAAGGAATCTGAAACAAAAAAAACCCGCTTTCTCGTAGGCAGAACAGATTCCAAAAAAGTTGTGCTTGCAAAGCCGCTTACCTTCATGAACAGATCCGGACTTGCTGTAAAAGAGCTGGCTGAGAGCAAAAAACTAAACCCTAAATCATTTATACTTGTGCATGATGATGCTGATATACCGGCCGGATCTATACGCATAAGTTATGGTTCAAGCTCAGGCGGGCATAAGGGTGTAAAAGATGTTATAAGCAAACTCAAAACAAAGGATTTTTATCGTTTCCGCGTAGGTATAGGCAATCAAAGGCGCCCAAAGAAAAGAACAAAAAAACAAATGAATAATCTCGTTATAAAAAAGGTAGGGGGGAAAAAGAAAAAAGATATAAAAAAATCCCAAAAGCTTTGTGCTCAGCTTATACACGATGCACTAATTGAAGGGGAAATACCGGAACAAAAAAACTTTGAGGCATAATAGCTCTGTTTTTATTTTTTGACGAAAAAATTATTTTGTGGTAATATATGAAACATCTACACGCCTACAGAAAGGTAAAAAATGGCAAAAAGAGAGAGAAAAGAAAAGGGCAAAAAATCACGCGATCAGGAAGAGAAAAAGGTCGAGGATATCAAGCTCCCGGAGAACAGTGAGCTTGACCAAGACGATCTGGATGAGCTGGATGATCTTCTCGATGAGATAGATGAACTGCTTGTCGAAAATGCCGACGAATTTGTAAAAGGATTCGTACAAAAGGGCGGAGAGTAAAGCGCACCATTGATCCTTGTGAAAGCCCCTGGTAAATACCGGGGGCTTCACTCTGTATAATCTTTACATATATATAAGAAATATGTATAAATAAATCGTGGCAGAAACCACAAATACACAACAAATAAAGAGGTTCGCATTCATCAGCATAACCCCCCATATTTTAGAAAGGGGGCAAATTTGGTTTGCGCAAAACCAAAAAAACATAAGGCAGGAGGCCAAAAAAATAACAAGCTGGTGGAACGCTAACTACAAAGAAATAGAAATCGATGAAGTTATACCCCTAAGCAACCTGACACGCCAACTCTCAGATTGGAATTATGTGCGCGTCAATTCTGTAAAGGTGCCGGGGCAATATTCAGGAAGAGGGGGGATACTGGATATTTTCGCCCCAAATATGAAAAACGCCGTACGGATAGAATACGACGGAGATAAGATCGGCTCAATACAAATACTTCAGAATATAAAGATAGAAGATCAAAATGAAAAACTTAAAAATATTATATCTAAAGAACCGCAAGTTTATTCATCTGAATTTACGCCCAAGGATGAAGAATTAAAGTTAAAATTAGACAATCTAAAAAAAGACACGTACGTTGTGCATATAGATCACGGCATAGGACGCTACAAAGGCCTTAAATCAGAAGGTGAAGATGAAAAATCGATACAATACATGGAACTTGAATACGCCCAGGGCGATAAATTGCTGGTGCCCACAAGTGTAGCTGAAAAAGTGTCTCCTTATGTTGGTTTTGGCGAACCGAAACTTACCCGTCTTGGAGGCAATATCTGGGAAAGAACAAAAAGGAAAATAAAAGAAGACCTGATAGAGACAGCCAAGAAATTAGCAAAAATATATGCAAAGCGCGAAATGGCCAAACGGCCTAAATACAAAATAGACGAAGAACTGGTTAAGGCCCTGGAATATAGTTTTGAACATGAAGAAACACCTGATCAAAAAAGGGCACTTGCCGATATCAAAAAAGATATGTTATCTGATATACCCATGGATAGAGTGATTTGTGGAGATGTTGGCTTTGGCAAAACAGAAGTTGCCTTGCGCGCTGCCGCATATGCTGTGGGCGCAGGTCACCAGGTAGCCCTTATTGCTCCAACCACTGTTCTGGCGCACCAGCATTACAAAACATTCCAAAAAAGATTTGCTGAAGCGCAAATTCCTATAAATATAAAAAAGTTAACAAGAATAGAAAGCAAAGCTGAACAAAAAAATATCCTAAAGGAGCTTAAAAGCGGCAGTTGCGATATAGTAATAGGCACGCACCGCCTTTTACAAAAAGATATTGAATTTTCCCGGTTGGGACTTCTTATGATAGACGAAGAGCAAAGGTTTGGCGTAAAACAAAAGGAGGTATTTAAAGACAAGCGAGCTGAGCTTGATATTATCTCCCTATCGGCAACTCCCATACCCCGCACTTTGCACTTTGCCTTAAGCGGTCTTCGCGACATGAGCGTTATACATACCCCTCCCCCGGGACGCAGACCTATAAAAACAGAGGTGGCTCGCTTTGATAAAAAAATAATACAGGAAGTTATAAAAGAAGAGCTGAACAGAAATGGCCAGGTATATTATCTGCACAATCGTATATTTTCCCTGCCAAAAACAGTTGAGATGCTTGAAGAACTTATACCCTCTGCTAAAATAGGGTTTATGCACGCAAAACTTCCCGAGCGCCAGCTTATAGAAACAATAGACGATTTTGCAAACGGTAAAATTGACGTACTTGTTACTACAACTATAATGGAAAACGGACTTGATGTATCCGGAGCTAATACCTTAATAGTAGAAGACGCGACGAAACTTGGCCTGGCACAAGCCCATCAAATAAGAGGTCGCATCGGCCGGGGGCATGAACAAGCACATGCATATTTCCTGCATTCCGCGCGCAAACTAAAGGATAAAGCAAAAGAAAGGTTAGAAGCGTTGGAAGATGCTCAATACCTGGGTGCAGGATATCAAATTGCTATGCGCGACCTTGAACTTAGGGGCGCGGGCAGCTTTTTGGGCCGACAACAAAGCGGTAATATTGCAAAAGTTGGCTTTAACCTATATTGTCAGTTACTAAATGAGGCAATAGAAGAACTTCGTTCCGTAAATTCTTAATTTTCAGTTTTTAAATTAAATGTCGGATATAAAACAATTAAATATTTCCAGCTCTAAATATCCAAAGGCGCTAAAAAACCTACCGGATGCTCCCGAAGTTTTATATTACCGGGGAAATTTAGATGTACTTGATGCAAAGCCAAAGATCGCTGTTGTTGGAACAAGACGATGTTCACAATATGGCATAAAGGCAACTGAAAAAATAGCGGGAGGTTTAGCAAATGCAGGAGTATGTATTGTAAGCGGGCTGGCTCGCGGAATAGATACATACGGGCACAAGGCGGCTCTTGATTTTGAAGCTCCAACAATTGCGGTTACAGGTTCGGGCATAGATGATAAAACAATTTATCCTCAAAAGAACAGGGGTCTTGCCAATGATATAGTAGAGGCCGGAGGACTTATACTTAGTGAATATAGTCCGGGCACACCGGGAAATCGCCATAGATTCCCTGAGAGAAACCGCATTGTGGCAATGCTCTCAGACGGCGTCCTTGCGGTAGAAGCACCACTTAAGAGCGGAACCCTGATTACAACACGACTGGCCGGCGAATATAAGAAAAAGGTCTATGCAGTTCCCGGCTCCGTATTTTCACGTTTATCAGCGGGTACAAATAACCTAATACATAAAGGTGCTAAAATAGTAAGGAGCGCCGATGATATACTCAAAGAGTTTGAAGTAAATTCTAAAATAAACCTTGGAGAGAAAAATAAAAATACAAACTCTCTCAACAAAGAGGAAGCGCTTGTTTTTAATTTTATCAACAAGGCACCTGAGGCAGTACATGTTGACAAAATTATCCAATCCACTAAACTAAGTTCTGATAGAGTGTATGAAATTATAGCGGGACTTATGCTTCAAGATTATATTAAAGAAACAGATTCTAATCATTATATATGTCAAAATTAGTAATAGTAGAAAGCCCTACAAAGGCAAAAACAATATCTAAATTTTTAGGCGATAAATATATCGTTACATCTTCTTATGGTCATTTACGCGACCTGCCAAAGGGCGAACTTGGAGTTGATACAGAAAAGAACTTTGAACCGCGCTACGTTATACCTACAAAATCAAGAAAAAAGCTCACGGCACTTAAGAAAAAATTAAAAGACGCTGATGAGGTGATACTGGCAACTGACGGAGATCGCGAAGGTGAAGCAATCGCCTGGCACCTGCTTTACGCGCTTGGAATTTTAACAGACAACAAAAAGAAAAAGCCGGTAGACCTTCCTGTGGAGCGTATAGAATTTCATGAGATAACAAAAAGCGCCATAGAAAACGCTCTTCAAAACCCGCGTGAGATAAACAAAGACCTTGTAAACGCCCAGCAGGCAAGGCGCATATTAGATCGGCTTGTGGGATATAAACTCTCCCCTTTTCTATGGAAGAAGGTTATGCGGGGTTTATCTGCCGGCCGCGTTCAGTCAGTTGCAGTACGGCTGATAGTTGAAAAAGAGCGAGAAAGACAAAAATTCAAGCCAAAAGAATACTGGACTATTGAAGCAGATCTAAAAGCAAGCGGCAAAGATAAAAAGTTCATAGCCGCCCTGCATAGCAAAAACGGAGAAAGCTTGGATAAATTTGCCGTAGAAAATAAAAAAGCAGCAGATGAAATAGTAAAGAAATTAGAAGAAGGAGAATGGAAGGTGGAAAATGTTGAACAAAAAGATAGAAAAAGAAACCCCTTTGCGCCTTTCACAACAAGTACGCTGCAGCAGGCAGCCGGCCATAAATTCGGCTACCCCGCTAAGCGCACCATGATGCTTGCTCAAAACTTATATGAAAGGGGTCTTATAACATATCACCGAACAGATTCCCTGAATTTAGCACCGGGAGCGGTTAGTGCGGGAAGAAGATATATAGAAAAAGAATTTGGTAAAAAATACCTGCCGAACAAGCCCAGATTTTTCAAAACAAAAAGCAAGGGGGCTCAAGAAGCACATGAGGCAATCCGTCCGACCGATCCCACAAAAAACCCTGATAGATTGAAACTACAACCCGCCCAGAAAAAACTATACAAACTTATATGGCAAAGATTTCTGGCAAGCCAAATGACACCTGCAATATTTGCTGCTACAACCATAGATATAAATACAAATACAGAATACGGTTTTCGTGCCACAGGACAGGTTATGAGATTTCCGGGATTTCTAAAAGTTTATCCTGTTAAATTCAAGGAAGCAGAGCTTCCCGAAATATCAAAGGGCGATGCGCTTGAGTTAAAAAAGCTAAACCCCGAGCAACATTTCACAAAACCCCCCGCACGCTATTCAGAGGCCACACTTATAAAAGCGCTTGAAAAACACGGGATCGGCAGGCCTTCAACTTATGCTCCTGTAATAAGTACAATACAGAGCAGAAATTATGTAAAAAAGGATGAGCAAAAACGACTTGAACCCACAGAGATAGGATTTATAGTAACTGACCTTTTAACAGAGCATTTTCCAAAAATAGTAGATATTGACTTTACCGCAGAAATGGAAGATGACCTGGATAAAATAGCTCACGGTAAAAATGACTGGCGAAAAGTGCTGGATGAATTTTACACTCCTTTTGAAAAGAAATTAGAGAAAAAATACGATGAGGTCAAAAAGAAAGATATGACCGAAGAAACAGATAAAACGTGTCCTGAGTGCGGTAAAAAAATGCTAAAACGCATGGGAAGATACGGTTGGTTTTATGCATGCAGCGGTTTCCCCGAATGTAAGCATACAGAAAACATAAAACGCGAAGGTGAACACCACGAATTAAAAGACGTACATTGTCCAAAATGCGTTGAGGGCAAAGTGGTGCAGAGAAAAACAAGAAAGGGCAAAACCTTTTGGGGTTGCTCGCGTTATCCTGATTGTGATTTTGGCCTCTGGTACCATCCTCATATTGAACAAATAGAGGGCACCACAAAACACAGGGTAGCAAAATGCCCTAAATGCAATAAAGCGCTAGTTATAAAAGGGAAAAACAAAAAAGTAGCTTGCTCCAACAAGGAGTGCGACTATAAAAAATAAATTGACAAAATAAATATTTCGTGATAATATTATTTCACGCTCGTTTCGGGCTCGCGTAATGGCGCCCCGAGACAAAGGAGGTGGAGCAAGATGTTCCACTGTGAAGACGGACACGTAACAGAGCCATGGGATATGCTCAAGACACATCCCCTGGAGGTAAGGCCTGTGGAATACCGGCTGGTAAACCACAAAGGTCATCTACTGCGTGCCTCAACAGGCACAGAGATAGTGCGCGAGGGCAACTTCTGCCCCGAACACATCGAAGAGGCCCAGAACCGTGAGCCGGTCTTGCTGGACCAGGATCCCAAGATCGTAGTCAGCAAGATATAGAAAGCCCTTTTAGCAAAAACGCCCCGGCGATAAAGCCCGGGGCATTTTCATGTCTTTTATATATAAATTTATACCTACTTTCCTTCTCCTTTTTTTTCTTCTTTTTCTTCTTCTTTTTTTATCTCTTCTTTTTCAAAAAACTTGGTTACGTAGTACCCTGCAATAACTATGACTATGGTAATAAATATAGCATAAGCCAGTTTTGCTATAACAGTGGTTCCGCTTTTGGGGAAAAAGGTTTCAATGAGTGTTTTTATGGCATCGTTCCACGCAAGGCCGCCTACAAGAGCAAGACCTGCCACAATATAACCGGCAGTTCTTTTTTTGATCTCACGCCTTATCTCGTCTTTTCGTTTTTTGTTTAATTTAGCCATATAATTAATGTTATTATACCAATTAGATGCAGGTTTACAAACTTTCAATACGTGATATAAAAAGCACATGCCAACTGTAACAAAAAATACAATAGATAATTCTCTGGAGGAAATAAAGAAGGCATTTGGAGCTAAAAAAGATAAAAAGCTTATACAGCGGGCTTTTGATATTGCGCGTGAAGCACATGGTGAACAGGCCCGCGAATCAGGAGAGCCCTATATTGTACATCCACTGGATGCGGCTCTCACTCTTACAAAAATGGAAATGGATGCTCAAACAATAGCGGCAGCGCTTTTGCATGATGTTGTAGATGATACAGATGTAACGCTAGAGGAAATAAAAAAAGAGTTTGGAGAGGACATAGCGTTTTTAGTTGGCGGAGTTAGCAAGCTGGGCAAATTAAAATATAGGGGCGCACAGCGCCACGCTGAAAACCTGCGCAAAATGCTTGTGGCCATGGCCGAAGATGTGCGGGTTATTTTAATAAAATTCGCCGACCGCCTCCACAATATGAAAACGTTAGGCGCCCTGCCTAAAAGAAAACAAAAAAGAATAGCCCTTGAAACGCTGGAAATTTACGCCCCAATAGCGCACCGACTTGGACTTGGGGGCATGGCGCGCGAACTTGAAGATGCTGCATTCCAATACATACATCCTGAAAAATACGAATACGTAAAACGTGAAAGCGGACACCGCATACGTGACGCTGAAAAATATTTAAAGCGCCTCTCTCCTGTCTTAAAAAAGGAACTTGCCAAAGAAAATATAAAACCCAAAAAAATAGAAATGCGCGCCAAGCATTATTATAGTTTATGGCGCAAACTTGAAAAGTATGACTATAACTGGTCGCGCGTACATGATTTAAACGCCGTGCGTATTATTGTAGAGAGCGTAGAAGATTGCTACAAAACCCTAGGTGTAGTGCATAATCTATGGCGCCCATTGCCCGGGCGCATAAAGGACTATATAGCATTGCCTAAGCCAAATGGATATCAAAGTTTACACACTACTGTATTCTGCCTTGATGGAAAAATAACAGAAATACAGATACGCACCCAAAAAATGCATGAAAATTCTGAATATGGAATTGCAGCCCACTGGCGCTATAAAGACCAAAAAGAAGGAGAGGATATGGCTAAGGCCTATGGCTGGATAAAACAACTACAAGAATGGAAAAAAGATTCATCTCCAACCGAAGAATTCCTCAATAACCTAAAGCTTGATGTATTTTCTGACAGGATATTCGTATTTACCCCCCAGGGGGATGTTATTGACCTGCCCAAAGGAGCCACGCCTGTAGATTTTGCCTATAATATACATACAGATATCGGAGATAAATGCTCGGGCGCTATAGTGGGAGGTAAAATGGTAACACTAAGCCACGAACTTAGAAACGGGGATGTGGTTGAGATAATTACATCCAAAAATAAAACCCCCTCACGAGCATGGCTTAATTTTGTAAAAACAAGAAATGCCAAAAACAGAATACGCAAATGGCTGAAAGAGCAAAACAGAGAGCAAAATATAGATACCGGCCAACAGGCCATAAATGAGGGACTTAAATCGTTGACTGGCAAAAAATGGAAACAGCTTTCCGATGAAGCGCAAAATAAAATACTTAAGCGTTTTTCTATTAAAGATGAGGAAGAACTTTTTGTATCAATAGGACAGGGAGATATATCTGTAAACCGAGTCCTGCAAACCCTTGTTGATGACGAACAAAAACAAAAAGAAGGTAAAAGAACACCCAAAAAGAAAGCGTATCAAAAAAAGGAGGGGGGTATTCCTGTTGTTATTGCAGGGGCTTCAGGCCTAAGAATGCATATAGCCAAGTGTTGTAATCCCCAAAAGCCCGAGGATATAGCTGCCTATATTACGATAGATAAAGGAGCCAGTATACATAAGGTTAGCTGTCCCAATATTCACAGGGTAAAGACATCAGAAAAAGTTCTACCCGCTTACTGGACAAGCGGAGGCAAAAGCAAAGTTGCAACACTGGAAATATATGTAGCAAACCGCGTAGGCATGTTACAGGATATAAGCCGGGTTATAGCTGATCTTGGAATTAATATTCTCAGCATTTCAGCCGGTGGTAAAAAGCAAAAAAAGAACCCCGGGGGCGAGGTTATTATAAAATCAACAATTGAAATAGAAAATCTAAATCAATTAAAGGATCTTTTAGAAAAATTGAATAAAATTGACGGAGTAAACGAGGTAAAGAGAAAAGGTTAGTCCAAAAGTTTCTTTATCCACTCATGCAGATCATCCTTAGAGGAAAAGTGCATCGCAAGGTGCGCTTTTCTGCCTTTAGTGCCCACCTTAACATCTGAAAGATTGTATGTGTTTTTGAAGTTCTCCACAAGTTTCTTCGTCTTGGGATCTAATTCTGCCTTTCCTGCTTTCTGTGCTTGTTTGGTTTTTACTGTCTTTGCTCCCAGCTCCCGCGCACGTGCTTCTGCCTGGCGCACTGTCATGCCCTGGGATTGAATTTCAGAAAAAAGCTTTTTTTGCGCTGCCCCCTCTAAGCTAAGCAGAGGCCTTGTATGTCCCTCTGATATTTTCCCTTCTGCAAGAGCGTTCTGCATTTGCGAGGGAAGGCCAAGAATTCTGAGAGTATTTGCTATATATGATGCAGATTTCGAAACGCGCTCTGCAATTTCAGATTGCTTTATATCAAACTCATCTATAAGGCGCCTGAAAGCGCGTGCCTCTTCTACAGCATTTAGATCGTCTCTTTGTATGTTTTCAATAAGGGAGATTTCAAGTTTTTGCTTGTTGGTTGAGTGCTTTACTATTGCGGGAACCCTGGGCAATTTTGCCAACTTTGCCGCACGCAATCTTCTCTCCCCCGCTATAAGCTCATATTCAACAATGCGGCCCGTGGGAACATCTCTCTCTACCTTGGTTACCATGAGCGGTTGCAACACCCCATAAACCTTAATTGATTCAGAGAGATCTTTAAGATTATCCTCTGAAAATTCCTTTCTCGGCTGGTAAGGGTTTGGCTTTATAAGATCAATATCAATTAAAAAGACGCTGTCTTTTCCTTTGGGGGTCTGGGAGTCACCCGAGCCCTCGTTATTTTTTTGTGGAATCAATGATTCAAGTCCTTTCATACTTTATTATAAAGAATTAACGCGTTGTATTACTTCTTTTGCAAGTTGTCTGTAGGCATTTGCGCCCTTGCCGGACGGGTCAAACTGATAAATGGTCTTTCCGTATCCGGGGGCCTCAGCCAAAGAAATGTTTCTTGGAATAACTGCATCAAAAACATATCCGGGAAAATTACGCCTAATATCTTTCAATACGGCTCGACTAAGGCGGTTTCGCCTGTCATACATAGTACAGACCGCTCCCAATATTTTAACATTTTTACCTAAATTGTCACGTACTAAATTAATAGTGCCTAAAAGCTGGCTTAATCCCTCAAGAGCGTAATATTCGCTTTGTACAGGAATTAATACCTGATCAGCTGCAACTACAGCATTTAAGGTCAAAAGTCCTAAGCTGGGGGGGCAGTCAATTAGTATAAAGTCATAATCATCCCTTACTCTCTCTATTGTATCATAAAGCTTAAATTCTCTGTTCTCCTGATTTACAAGCTCTACAGTAGCACCGGCAAGATCAGGGTGTGCAGGTAAAACATCCAGAGAAAAAAGGCCTGTGGGCTTTATAACATCCTCGGGCAGTATGCCCCCGGCTAAAGTGTGGTAAACATGAGCACCCAGAGCATTTGTATTTACAAAGGTAGATGTAGCATTTGCCTGAGGGTCAACATCAACTATAAGCACCTTTTTTCCATATGCGGCAAGGTAAACAGCCAAATTCAGGGCTGTTGTTGTCTTGCCCGTGCCTCCTTTTTGGTTTGCTAATGTTATTGCAATTCCCATGTGCCTTTATTTTATCAATAATAGCCCGATTATACCAACAAAAATATTAATTGACAAACAAAAAGAGCGCAATTAGCGCTCTTTACTTAAAAGTTCGTATATAAATTCGGCAATTTCAGCTATAAATGAGCTATCTACCTCTATATCGTTTGGCGTATGGTAATTAGGGTTTCTAAAATTGGCCGTATCTGTAAAAAATAATGCCGGAACTTTGTTGTCCCAAAATACTGCGTGATCAGCCCTTCTGGTGTCGGGTATAAGCTTGCCACTGCCGGGAACTGTTAATCTTATGGTGGGTAATTTACCGTCTTTAGATTGGCGCTTTACTTGTCTCATCCAGCCAAGCGCTCTCCAGTTACCTACAACAGCAACAAAATCTCCCTTTTCTACCTTTTTTGCAATATGCCTGGGAACCCTGGGGGGTATAAGCTGTTTATCTGAACGATACCCCACGGTATCAAAGTTTAATACGACTTCAAGATTTCCCAATAAATTATCTTTTTTTAATTTTTCATACAAGCTGCGAGCCCCTTGAAATCCTCTGACATCAGGGATTTCTTTTTTAACGGCTTGCCAGTACAGTTTTCTGTTTAGTAAAATTTCCTCGGGAAGATCTTTTATGATGTCCCAGACCCTCGGATCACCTTCTTCAAAATCTGTCATGCAAAAAGCTAAATTTAATCTTTTCCCGTCGTTTACATACATTTTAGCTACAGCATCTATAATTGCCATGCCCGAACCATTATCATCAAGGCCGGGCGACAGAGGCACTGTATCGTGATGCGCTGTTAACAAAACAAAAGGTTTTTGCGGGTCCTGTGGTCCTGATATAAGGTTAAAGCCGGTAAAATCCTTGTGTCTAAAACTATACATTTCTGAGCCCAAATTCCATGAATGCCATCTTTGGGCTATCATTTGAGGGATTTGCACATGTCTTCGGGGAGCTGTAATCGGATTCCTGTCGCCTATTATGCGGTCTAAAAATCTGTTTACATGTAATGTCGTATCCACTTTAGATCTCCTGTCATAGAACTGCTACTATTAATAACATGCAAGACTAAAATTGACAAACCACCAGTGTTATAATATAAATATATACGCGCCCAGGTGGTGGAACTGGCAGACACGCTGGACTCAAAATCCAGTGGTAGCAATACCGTGAGAGTTCGAATCTCTCCCTGGGCACATTGTCCCCGCACATAAAGCAAGGCACCCTGCTTTATGTGGAGATTCGAAAGGCGGAGGCGCGAAGCGCCGAGCCCGGGCAGGAGCCACTTAGCGAGGCGAAGCCGAGTTTAGTGAGCTGACGCCGAATCTCTCCCTGGGCACATAGACACAAGTAAAATAAATTAAAATATACTCTATATGTTAGAACTACTACAAAATCTACTTACGCCTGAAGTTAAAAACTCTATACTAAGGGTCGCTTTTGTTGTGATCGGTATTTATGCGGTACATAAATTCGTCATAGACCGCATAGTAGAGCGCCTAATTAGAAAATTGATTCCGGCAGAAAAATTTAAACTTGCAGAAGAAGAAAAACAGCGCGAAGATACTATAATAGGCGTTACACTCACTACTCTGCATATATTGCTCTGGATAGTGGGTGGAATGATAATTCTCTCAGAGCTGGGAGTAGACATAGGGCCACTTATCGCTGCTGCAGGAATTGGAGGTCTTGCTATAGGTTTCGGGGGTCAATATTTAATTCGAGATGTTATAAACGGCCTTTTTGTCCTTCTTGAAAACCAGTATAACAAAGGGGATGTTGTATGCTTTGGTGATACATGTGGCGTGGTTGAAGAAGTTAATCTTCGCCGCACTGTTTTGAGAGATCTGGATGGCACTGTGCATACAATTCCAAATGGAGAAATATCTATTGCATCAAACCTGTCTGATGAATACGCAAGGGTGAATTTAGATATGGGAGTAGGTTACAATACAGAACTTGAACATGTAATGCGCGTCATAAACCGCGTAGGAAATGAGCTTGCTCAAGATCCGGAATGGAAAGATAAAATAAAAGAAGCCCCGCAATTCCTGCGAGTACAAGAATTTGGGGACTCGGCCATTGTTATAAAGATACTGGGAGAGACAAAACCCATGCAACAATGGGCTGTAACAGGAGAACTTAGAAAACGTTTGAAGGTTGCATTTGACAGGGAGGGTATAGAGATACCATTTCCCCAGAGAGTCATACATAAACCTAGCGAATAAACAAAAAGCCCCCACATGGGGGCTTTTTTAATCTTCTTTTGCAAATTCCTTTGAGGTTTCCTTTAATAATCTCCTTGGCTTATCTATTACAAATAGCTGGCCGAGAGCGAATATAGGGCCGAGGGCGAACATCCAGGCAAGAGGAAAACTAAATACAGATAAAAGAGCAAATAAAAATAATATAAGCCCGCGCGCTATATTTAAAGCTGCCTCGCGAATTATTATAAACCTATCTCTATTTGCCGCATTTTCTCCTGCCCATTCATAGATAATAGTTCCAACAGATATATGTGACGATGTTCTACCGAAGCGATGCAGGGCATCAGCTAAAAATGCTGTTAAAGGGCTGTTTACAAATATCTTAAAGGGCCAGATAACAGCGTTTAAAAACGCTCCCACGCTAAGGACCTTTTCTGAGCCCGAATCATCGCTTTTTCTACCTACATAGAAAGTAAATATCATGCCAAGGAAAAGTGTGGCTGAAGTAATGGCACCCAGCGTTTCAAAATTTATAGCTAAAATAAATAAAAATACCGGCCATACAAAAGCATGTAGGGCAAGATCACTTGCCAAAGAACCAAGCCCCAAAACCTTTCTTCTATATTTTTTACTTTTAAGTTCACGAAATACCATCTTCACCGTCTCATGATCTCCCTCATAAACTTCTTTTGTCATAAACAAAGGTATTACCGCAGCAAATAAAAGTGCTAAAACAACAGCAAATAAAACCGTAAATCCACCCAATTCCTGAAT
The DNA here is from genome assembly GCA_033721955.1 of Candidatus Spechtbacterales bacterium. GTDB lineage: Bacteria > Patescibacteriota > Minisyncoccia > Spechtbacterales > 2-12-FULL-38-22 > JAWVZY01. The sequence continues at coordinate 9,260 of JAWVZY010000006.1, read as the reverse complement.
TATAATTCCTCCTATAAAAGGGGCGATAACGGCTGTGGCTGACAGAAGCATTGTGCGCAAACTAACCTCCCGCCCCCGCTTGCCCTTGTCTGAAAAACGGGTAAAAGCGATATGATATGCCGGCCAGAAAAGAAGCCGCTCAAGCGCCGCAAATAAAGGCAGAATTAATATCAGCACTCCTAACTTATCTATATTCCAAAGTCCCACATAATACGCAAATAAAAACGGGACGCTAAGGAGCATTGTATGCTTTATTCCAATGCGCTTTGTTAGGCGCAAAGCCCAAGGTGAAAATACTCCAAAAATAAGAGAGCTTGCTCCAAAATATAAAAAGGTTTTTGGCAATGAGTTGCCAAAATGAATATAAATATATATTGGCTCAAAGATGGTTATCATATGGATAGCCAAACCCCTTATAGCTATCGCCGCGTAAAACTCTTTAAGCTCTTTATTTATACGAGGAAAATAATGATGAAAAAATTCGTGTATTACCATGATATCTTATCGCCAAACACTTCTTTTAATTTTTCTTTTGTGGAATTATTTAAGCGCAATATTTTTGGCTTTTCTTCTCTTATATCTATAACGGTGGAGGGCTCGCTTGGCTCAAGTATTCCTGCATCTATTACAAGCTCAGGTATATCTGAATGCTCCTCAAATTGTTCTATTATTTTATTTATATCGAGTGATGGCTCCATACCGCTTATATTTGCGCTTGAGGCAGTAATAGGGCCGCCAAACTCACCTAAAAGCCGGCGGCAAAACTTGCTATCGGGACTACGCAGGCCTATTGTATCTGTTCCCGCCGAAAGACGCTCACTAAATATTTCTTTCTTATTAAGCACGACTGTAAAAGGTCCGGGCCAAAGCTTTTTTATTATATTTTCCTGGCGCTCATCAATAAAGGCGGTTTGCCTTGCTTCTTCTATGCCTGAGACAAAAACAGGTATTGGCTTATCGGTCGGGCGCTTTTTAAGAGTAAAAAAATACTCTATCGCCTCAGAATTTAACGCATCAACTCCCAAACCATATAAAGTATCGGTAGGAAATATTACAGCCCCGCCATCTTGAAGAATTTCAGTGGCCTGCTTTACCAATTGCTTTAAATTTTTCTCAGTTAATTCTTTAATCATTTATTGTCTTCCAAAGTACTTCACCCAATTTTTTATAATCATGGCGAATAATAGTTCTGATCATAGGATCGCTTGGATCCTGTTTTTTTATATTGGTATCTACAAGATTAGCTCCTATAAATCTATCCCCTATATCTACCACCTCAATGGGCCTGTCTTCAATATTATATTTTTTAAGCCAGTGCGCTCTTATTTTTTTAGTATTATAAATTACCTTATCAAAAATATCTTTTCCCATAATGCGCTCAAAATGGTTTAGATAATCCCTGGCAAAAAAACCCCGAGTTAATTTCTTTTGATTGAGAAGATTAAGAACATATATTTTTTCAGCTCCGCTCTCCAGTATCGCCTCTTTAATGCCGTCTACTAAAAGAGGGGGTGTGAGTGAAGCAAAAAGATTACCCGGGCCTATAATTATATAATCGGCATTTTTTATAGCTCGCTTTGCTTTAGGGTTACCCAATTCGCGAGGAATCAAAGATAAATTGCTAAGACGATTATTTAATCCGTCAACCTGTATTATGCTCGCCTCTCCCTCTACTATTTGCCCGTCATTAAGATAAGCTACAAGGTTGGTCGGCCCTGTGGTAACGGGAATTATTGAATGTTCTGAGGCAAACATTTTTTCCGCCTCCTCAACCGCCTTTTGAAAATCGCCATAATTTTGCCAAAGTAAAGCCAAAAATATATTACCAAATGTATGGCCTTTCAAACTACCGCCTGAAAAACGAATATTAAAATGCTCTAATAAAGGGTGGTTGCCTTGATTTAAGGCCACAAAACACTGGCGTACATCACCGGGAGGAGCCATGCCTATTTCTTTTCTAAGCCGGCCTGAAGAACCGCCTGTATCTGCTGTTGTAATTACAGCAGATAGCTTAACCGGGTATTCTTTCAATCCGCGCAATAATATGGAGGCGCCCGTGCCTCCCCCAATTACAACAACGTTCTTTTTTTTGTCTTCGTTTTTCATAATAAACAACCGAGTATCTTATTTTCAGTATACCAATAATTTAGGGCCAAAAACCAGTTGTTAACCAAATCGGTCTATGGTATTAATATATGTAGTTCTAAGCTCTATTAGGAGGTAAAAATGTTTATATGGACAGCAATAGCGATTCTTGCGGTGCTTATAGCACTTCAATTTGACCCTAAAAGGATTAAACGCAGAATAAGAGCGTACAAATATTCACGCAAAGGCGTGATCTTTATAGACCCATCGAAGGTATATATAGCAAAAAATGTAGAAATAGGAGCAGGTACCACAATATATCCCAATGTATATCTTTACGAGGGAACAACTATAGGAAAAAACTGCACCATATGGCCTAATGTTAATCTCTCCAACGTACGTATCGGAAATCACAGCGTTATATGGTCGGGGGCAAACCTATTTGATTCAATGATAGGAGACCACTGTGTTATTTGGCCCAATGTATCCACCTATAAAGCCAGGATAAGAAGCTATGTAACAATACATAGCCACAACAGGATAGTAAACGCCACAATAAAGAGCGGCGGCAAAGGAAAACGCACAGTTATTGAATCTTATTCTCTGCCTACAGATTCCATAATAGAGGGCAGAGCCAAGGTAGGCCCTTTCGCATATGTGCGAGACGGCTCCTATATTGGAGCGGAATCAGAAGTGGCAAATATAGAAATAGTACGCTCCAGATTGCAAAGCAATGTTAAAGCAAAACACGGAAGATATATAGGAGACGCACGCATAGGCAAGGGTTGCAATATAGGTGCGGGAACTGTTTTTTGTAATTATGATGGCATGGAAAAACACGTAACCATACTTGAAGATGATGTTTTTGTGGGAAGCGGAACTATGCTTGTAGCCCCCCTTACTCTGGGTGAAGAAAGCATTACGGGTGCCGGTTCAGTTGTAAGCCGCGATGTACCACCTAACACACTCGCAATAGAAAGAGGCCAGCCACATACGCATCACGAATGGCAAGGAAAAATTCAAAAAGGAGGAGGCGCTGTGCACAAAGCAGGGCGTACCCAAAAAACTAAAAAAGGATGGAGCTATAAATAAAATAGTAACTTAAAAACCGCTCGTTTGAGCGGTTTTTTTATATATGTAGAAATTTATCTTTTATTCTACTGTTACGGATTTAGCTAGGTTCCTTGGCTTATCTACATTATGTCCCCTTGCCACACCCACATAGTATGCAAAAAGCTGCATGGGTATAACATTTACAATAGGGCTTAGCATTTCAAAGCTCTCTGGTACATACATAATGTCATCAGCCAAGCGCTTAGCTTCGCTGCTACCTTCTGTAGCTACTGCAATTACAGTCCCCTTGCGAGCTTTAAGCTCTTCTATGTTTGAGGCCATTTTTTCAAATACACTATCTTCAGGCATTAGTGCGACTGTGGGAAAGTTTTCGTCAATTAAAGCAATGGGGCCGTGTTTCATTTCTCCTCCCGCATAACCCTCGGCATGAATATATGATATCTCTTTTATTTTTAATGCGCCTTCAAGAGCTACAGGGTAATTATATTTACGCCCCAAATAAAGCATGTTTTGAGTGTCTTTATAATTTTGGGCCAATTTCTTAATATCTTGCGCGCTCTCTAAAACCCCTTTTATTATTTCGGGCAATTTTTCTATCTCTTCCACTATCTCTACACCCTCTGAATGAGAAAGGCCCCTTTGCCTGCCTAAAAATACAGATAGCATGGCAAGCGCGGTAAGCTGTGAGGTAAATGCTTTAGTGGATGCCACGCCAATCTCTGGTCCTGCATGGTTATAAATTCCCGCATCAACCTCCCGGGCTATTGTGCTTCCTACAACATTTACAATACCTAAAGTTAAAACTCCTTTATTCTTAACTTCTTTAAGCGGAGCTATTGTATCTGCCGTCTCCCCTGATTGCGAAATAAACAAGGCTGCTGTTTTTTCTTTATCTAAAATAGATTTTCTATAGCGAAACTCAGAACCTATATCCACCTCAGTAGGTATGCCGGCATATTCTTCAAGCATGTATTTTCCTGTCATTCCTGCATAATAAGCCGTGCCGCATGCAATAATATGTATCCTTTCAATATCTTTTAATTGCTCTGCTACATTTTCAAGACCACCGAGTTTTACATTGCCCTCATCAGGCAAAAGGCGCCCACGCATAGTAGCGCGAATTGTTTCTGGCTGTTCCATTATCTCCTTGAGCATGAAGTGTTCGTAACCCCCCTTCTGCGCCTCTTCTAGGTCCCACTCAAGTTCTTCTATCTTGGGTTCCTTAAGTGTCTCCTGGCTCATAATCTGCATATTGTCTGAGGCAAGTTTTACTATATCTCCATCTTCAAGGTAAACCACCTGCTTAGTGTGGGCTATAACTCCTGCCGGATCACTTGCCAAAAAGTAACCATCCTCTCCCACACCAACTAAAAGAGGGCTTCCAAGGCGCGCCGCCACAAGTTCTGAGGGAGCGTGTGAAGAAATCACCGCAATACCGTAAGTCCCTACAACCATATTCAAACTTTTCTGCACTGCTTCTAAAAGATCGCCGTTGTAATGAAATTCTATAAGGTGGGCTAAAATCTCTGTATCTGTCTCGCTCTTAAATTTATGCCCACCTTGTTCTTTTAGCCAACTTTTAAGTTCCTGGTAATTTTCTATAATACCGTTATGCACTATATAAAAAGCACCCGTGCAATCAGAATGCGGGTGCGCGTTTGCCTCAGTTGGTGCTCCATGTGTAGCCCAGCGTGTATGAAAAATAAAGGGAGAGCCCTCAGGAGAACTTGCATTCATTTTTTCCTCCAAAAAACTAACTCTGCCCACAGCACGTTCAGAATTTATTTTTTTAGAGGCAGTATCATAATAGGCCATACCGGCTGAATCATAGCCCCGATATTCAAGGCGCTTTAAGGCCTCCAAGCCAACGCCCGGATCGTTGTTGCTACCTATATAACCTATTATTCCACACATATATAAACTTTATATTTTTACATTATATACATCTTCACTATATACTTTTTTATGCCCGCTTGGCAATGAAAAAACCACTCTTTGAAAGAGTGGTTTGCAAATTGTGCTATTCAAAGAAAAAGAGCTGATATATCACCCCAAACTGCAATTACAGAGAGTGATATAAGCAAAACACCGGTAAATTTAGTGAAATTGACAGGCAGTTCTCTGCCTGTAATCTTTTTGTAAAGATTATTAAATATCAGGCCTCCATCTAGCCACCTAAATGGCAAAACGTTCGAAATACCAAATATAGCAGATATTAGGATAAACCATAGTATCAAATGCGGAATTGCCGTAAATTTAGAAATTAACGCAACTAGCCCAATAGCGCTTAGAAGGCGGGTGCCTCCACCGTCTACAGATGCTCCACCGTGAGTTACAGCGTAGGCAAAATCTTGCGAAAAAGAAGGCCAAAGAATATATGCCAGGTAACCAATTATTGCGAGTCCCGCAAGCGGTATCCCAACAAGTGCTACCCATTTGCGAAATCTCCACATAAGAGCGGCTGCAAACCACATAATAAGCGATACCAAAACATACTTTAGTTCTATGGTGTCTAAAAGTACAAGTTGATATACAGCATATCCGAGTAAAGCAGTCATTAAATTCGCAATAATGCCGGCACCATATATAACCGCCTTTTCAGAGGCAGGCAGCGCCTTCATCATCCTTTCACCCTCTTCGGTAGTATCTACATAAGCGCCCACCAATGCCGCTGTAATGGTGATGGGGAAATTAATTCCGGGCACATTGAAATACAAGCGCGGACCCCAGGGAAGTCCAAGGCCGGCTTCTTTAATCTTGATTCCGCGATTGATTGCCGCAACAGCATGAGCCGCTTCATGTGGCACAAGCGCCAAAGTAATCAATCCGATAGCTGTCAAAATGCTCAAAAAAGCTTCCATTAAATTCTCCTTATTGTCTAACAACTGTTCCTAAAATACCACAGTTTAATAAAAAAATCAACTTCACGGGCGAAGTTGATTTAAAGAACATTAATTGTTTCTATCTAAAAGCTTTTCTGTAAGATCAAGCGCTTTTTTTGCAAACTTCATATCATTGGCCAAAGTTTGCCTATCATAGCCCTGTCTGTTTCTTACTCTTACATTTATTTCGGTACTGTCTGTGTAGAAATTAACTGAAGGCATTTCTCCGTATTCAAGGCGGGCTGTATCTGTATATATCTCTACACGCGTCCGCTCTCTATCCAATCCTACATCTTTTTCTGTAGTTACCTTAACTATTAGCTCTTCGGGCTCAATTCCTTCAACGCTCATTTCCTTCTCCTTTTGTAGTTAACATAATAATAAATAATTATGCGGCTTATTGCAACCCAAAAATAAAAAGGCCCGGGGGCCTAAAAATGTGAAAGCTCCGACGGAGCCGTCGGAGCGTAGGTGAAAGAACGGGTGTAAATGTGGGAAAAAGAGCTGGGGGGTTGGAATGTGTGAGAGTCGGTGGGGGGTGGAATGCGGTGTGTGGTTTGAGTATGAAAAATGTGGTGGGGGGGTGTCGGTGGTGTCTGGGGTTTGGATTGTGTGTGGTTGAGAAGTTGCCTTCTCTAATTATATTTTAGCAAGTATAAAAAACCGGTCAACCTTCTTTCTGTGGATAACTTTTACCCCGCATAGCCGTATTTACCTTATACTGAATGTAAAGGTTATTTTTACAATTAAACTATAAAAATTATGGCAGAAGAACTAAAGGGTCTCTGTATGAAAGACAGAGACGAAAATAACAAGCCCACTATGCAGACAATGGAAAATGTAAAAGTAGAAGAAAAGAACGGGCGATACTCAGCTAAGGGTACATGTGCTAAGTGCGGAGGAAATATGTTTAAATTCCTCTCTAAAGAAGACGCTCAGAAGTTTCAAAACTAAGCACTAAAAAAGCACCTCTCAAATGAGGTGCTTTTGATTTACAAAAGTTCTATAGGCGGCTTTGTAAATTCAAGCTTTCTTCCTGATCTTTTTAATTCCCGGGCGCTTTCAAGCGCGTGCTCAGCACTAAGTACATGCCAACCCGATGGCAAAGGTATAGCTACATTAATGCCAAGGCGTACAAACATCTTGGCACATCGTATACAGCTAAAATAATTATTTTCCTCTGAGGGACGCATGCTCCAAAAGCCCTTCTGAGGACCTTTCATAATTACGCCAATGACATGCAGTAGAGAGCCGGGCAAAATATGACCGCGGCGAATAGCTTCAAGAACACTTGCCTGCTCGGCATGCACGGCATAATCAACACCGCCACCCAAAAGATCATTTTCGCCGTGTATAGAGCGGCGATTCCTGCCTTCACCTAAGATTTTACCTTCCTCATCAAGTAATACCGCGCCAAAACCAACTTTGGCTTTGCTTTTAAGAGCCCAATCAATACACTTAACTGCTACCGGATCTTCTAAATAATTCATTTACTTCGCGTTCTTCGGTCTCGTTTTTTCCAATAACCATATCAAGCTTTCAAAAAACAAATCCCCCACAGAAAGACGCTTCTCCAGGCGGCCTGTGCTATCACATCTGGAACAGCCAACTTCTCTGCCTGAAAAATCTGTATTTGTACCGCTACCTTTGCAGATGTGGCACTCTATAACTCCAAATATCTTCACTTCAATTATTTTGTCGTTTTTCACAAAAACCTCCTATTTGAAATAACTACACCAAGAGTATCATTGTGTATATGGTTTTGCAAGAAAAACCCCGCCTGTTATGCGGGGTATCCTTGTGTAAAGTTCCTTATAGTTTTGAAGAGGAATTTATGAATAATATGTTCTCCGTTCAATAGCGTGTGAATATGTAAAATGCCCCTTCTTATATATGCGGCCAGCACATCTGTAAAAATATGTTTTACAGGAATATTACCTCTCTCTGTTATAAATGTTATCTTCACTTTTCCCCTTTCTAAACAACTATAGCAAGATTAGCACGTTTATAATGGCTTTTCAAACAAAAAGCCCCGCAAAAGCGAGGCCTTAGACAAGATATAAAGCTACGATGAGATAATCCTTATATCATGTGCTATTTGAGGGTTCCTTTTAAGTTCCTTTAAGAACCAAGGTACTGTGGGTTCATGTTCTCCGCAAATGCACTGCAATTCAACTTCTTGCTCCTGGAGCCATTTGCCTAAAGTAGTTACCACCTCCGCGGCAGAGAGTGGCCAAAGCGTGCTGGGTGCCATTTTTCCCCTTTCTGAAAGGAATTAGCTTAGCCCAGATAGGATACACTAAAATATTAAATATTGCAATAATATCTGGAAATTTATCCCCCTGCGCTTAAATTAAAAAACGGCTATTATGCCGTTTTTTCAGGTACAAATTCAATAATGGTAACCACAGAATCAATTTTTACATTTGCCTTATCATAAACCCACTGCATATCGCGCAATACGCGTTCCCAGTGTCCGGCACCAATATTGTTTTCAAGGCCTTCCATTGTTCTGCCGAAATATTCTATAGTGCCTTTCTTTACTGCCAACACGCGGGCCAGGCCGATAACATTGGGGTTATTGGAATCATCACTAATAGATATAGCTATCTGATCACCCGGTTCTATGGCGTTTGCGTATTTTGTGCCAAGACGAATTGTCTTGAGAGGCCTAGGAGGCAAGCTGCCCCTAAACTCTTCACGCAATCCCTCTGTAAGTGTGTCATCTTCGCCAAACCAATTCAAAACCAATGCATCATTCATCTGCTACCTCCTTTAGGTGCTGGAATTATAATAGCGTTTTTATATCCCTTTTGCAAGAAAAAAGCGGCTTGAAGCCGCTTAAGATGTACTAATTAGTTGTTGTTCCTGTACTAATCCGGAAGATAGAAGAAAGTCAATGGCATCTCTTATAAATGGCAAATGCACTTTGCCAACATCTGATCCGCGAGCAGGCGGTACGGGAAAATCTATAAAATCATCGTCAAGAAAAAATGCTAGGCAAGGACTCTGTTCTCCCTTGGGGTGTACTATAACCCTTATACGCTCTTCTTCAGAAAAACCATACAGGCCCTTTTTCACTTCCAGTTCAAGTTCATAAGCCATTTGTACCTCCTTTGGAGTTCCGGTACTATATTTATTCTCTGGAAAGTTCTTTAAGGGCAATGTTTGCCGCTTCTTTGCCGAGTTTTTCATCATTCAAGCGAAATACCATAAACT
>JAWVZY010000005.1:0-27853 GCA_033721955.1 Candidatus Spechtbacterales bacterium | reverse complement strand
CAGTTGAAGAAAAAATATTACCATTTTTCCATTATGAGCCAATTACACCCGAATACACTCCTCCTAAAGATCTGCGCCCGGCTGAGATCGGTCTTTTGCAAGACGAATCTGCAGATACTCTTGATATTTCAGCTACAATAGTGCACTTGGCAAGTATGGGTTATCTTATAATAGAGAAAAGAGAAACGTTTAAAATATTGAGCTTTACTTTACATGATTATGTGTTAACCAAGAAAAAAGACGCAGATGATAACCTGCGTGCTTATGAGAAAAAACTTTTAAACGCTCTCTTTAGCGATAAAGACAGTGTTCACCTTAAAGATTTGAAAAATAGTTTTTATGAAGACCTTAAGGATATAAAAGAGGAATTATATAAAGAAGGTGTGCGTAAAAACTTTTTTGAGCAGCATCCCAAAAAGGTTCGTACAAAATACGCACTTATCGGAGCGGGAGGTATATTTTTAGGTATTGCGATCTTTGGTATTGGACTTGGCACTATAACCCCTGTATTTACAGGAATAGGATTGGGCCTCTTTATTAGTGGAATTATAATGACAATAAGCTCTCGCTTTATGTCGCGCAGAAGCGCTGAAGGACGTGAGCTTTGGCGACAGGTAAGGGGATATGAGTTATTTATAGAGACAGCCGAAAAGGAGCGTGCTCGTTTTTATGAAAATGAAGGCCTTTTCTTTGAAGTTCTGCCATATGCTATAGTATTTGGCTTAGCACAGAAGCTATCGGATGCTTTTGAAAAGATGGAAATTCAGCCCGAGAGCCCGAGTTGGTATGTGGGGCCGGGTGCCTTTAACGCATCTGCATTTGCCTCAGACATGCGCGGCTTTTCTTCAACTGTATCAAATACAATGGCCTCAACCCCCTCAAGTTCAGGAAGTGGAGGTGGGGGATTCAGCGGAGGTGGTTTTGGCGGAGGCGGCGGGGGAAGCTGGTAAGCTATAAGTAAATTTATAAACTTTCTGTTCTTTTTTGTCTGTTAACTTGGTACATTATTATATTAAAAATTATCCATCCTGCAATTAGATACCATATTCCATATTTAGCCACCTCTTTTGTATTATAGTACCAGGTATTTCCGCGTTTTAATATTTCAATATCTTCTACATAAACTACTTCACAGGCACCGTTACCGGTGTCTGTTCTGTTTGTGCTTGTGGTGCGTTTTCCTACAAGCGTACCATCGGGCAGTTCAACTGAATAATCAACAAGTTTACCTTTAATATATATTTGATCGCCTATATTTACTTCTCGTGCCATATCAGATATTGCGGGGCTCATAGGCAGTATGTGGTTGTTTGAAATATCTCTTTGGCTAAATTCCGGTTTTTCTCCTCTCCAGCGCCAAAAACATGTAAACTCTCCGCTTCTGTAGCTAACTTCACGGTAGCCGTTGCTTAGGGCATTTTCGCCCCATATAACACAGAGATCCCGCACATTTTTCGGGTCGTTTTTGTGGGTTATATCAATTAAGCTATCGCTATCATAAAGAGAGACCACAAGACCATAAAGTTCATAAGAAAATCTTGGCTCCAGGGTGTATTTGTGGCCTTCTGCCAGAAGTTTTATTTCCTCTTCATCAATTGCTTCTTGTGTAGGTTCATTTTTAATTTCCGGTAATAGTTCAGATGGCGGGGGAAGGGGGGGTTCATAAAGCATGCCAATCACATTTATTGCCAAAAGAAGCCAAAAGGATATTTTGAATATAAGATTTATCTTTTTTGTCATTATATTCATTATACAACACATAAAGAGTTAAATAGCCCGTGGTATAATATAAACATGTCTAAAATTCAAATAATCTATTTACTCGTTCTTTCGGCAGTTGCCATAGTGCTTTTGGCGCTTTTGGTAGTTTGGTTTTTTATTTTAAAACCTGTTGATAGAGAACTTGCGGGCCAGGCGGCTAAAGTTATAAATATAGACGGTAATGAGCGTCATTATCGTATATTTAATGCTTCATCCGGGGGCGAGGAGCGCCCCCTTGTTGTTTTGTTGCATGGTTTTAAGGATAGAGCTGAGTGGGTGGGAGCTTATTCAGGTTTTAATATACTAGCTAAAGAGGAGAGTTTTACACTCTTATTACCTCAGGGTTTTGGTTTATCATGGAATGCTGAAGTTTGTTGTGGTCCTGCTTTTCAAAGGGACATGAAAGACAGTAAATTTATAATAGAGTTAACGACTAAAATAGCAGAGGAATATGCCATAGATAATGAAAAAATATATATTGTAGGTTTTTCAAACGGAGGACTTATGGCTCAAAAAATAATATCAGAAGAGCCCAAGATCTTTAGTGCGGCGGCGGTTTTAATGAGTGGCGCGGGTTCGGAGCTTGCTATTCTTGATATATCAGGGGCGACAGCGCCTATTATGCTAATTAATGGTGATTCAGATAAATATATCGCGCTTAGAGAAGATGTAGAGGTTGAAGAGGCATTTAGCTTAACATCAGTTGAAGAAACTATAGGTATGTGGACAAAACATTACGGAGCAGAGCTTACAAGTACACGTAAGTCAGGCGTTTATAGGGAGCAGGTATATAAAAACGGCGAAGAGGTTAAGGTGCTTCATCGGTTGTATTTTAATCAGGGACACAGGTGGCCTCAAAGACGGCTTTGGTCATTTGATTACAGGGTACCCGGATCTACAACAGATATATGGGAATTTTTAGACAGTTTTTAATAGTGCTATAATAAGTATATGCGAAATTTATTTAAAACCTTAATTGTTGTAGTGCTCGTATTTGGGCTTGGTTTTAATTTTGCCTTTGGTGCGGTAAATGAACTTGGAGAAAAGCGGGGTGAGCACAAAGGAGAAGAACCGCCAATTGAGTATTGGGTGGAATATTTAGACCCGAAAGGCGTAACTACAGCGCATGATAGCGGCCTTACTTTTTATCCGGATAACGGATTAGCCCATAGCATAGCTCAAGATATTCCGGAAAAATATTTTGGAAATTATACTCTTTATTTTTCGGGAGACACAATGCACTTTCGCATTCATATAAAAAACACAGGAAAACGGACTTATAGAAACCTTTTAGTGCTTGCCCAACAGGAACTTTTTAATCCTGATGGGGGAGAGGGCGATGCATTTGGAGAGCCGTCTTTAAATCAATGGGATATCTCACAGCTTGATCCCGGTCAGGAGGTGATACTTGAAGGCAGTGTTAAAATAACTAATGTTTCAAGTAGTGGCTTGGATCAAACACATTTGCAAATACTTCATTGGTCCTCTCAAAACGGGCAAAGCATTATAAACGGCGGAGGCCAGATATTGGTGGATGATAGCCAGGCGGGAATTTGGTGTCCTGTAAAATAAAAATATATCAAAAATAAAACCGCCCGATGGCGGTTTTTAAGTACCTAGTATTTTTTCTGCCCATACTCGCGATCTTTTATTGGCTCTTATTTCATGAGGCCTTTTAACGTATGGTGTATTTACATCATACAATGGTCCTTTTTCACGGTTCCACATAACATGATCTAATTCATGGAATAGCACACTTATAAATTCCTTACGGGTGTTTATGTTGGGCATAAATATCCTTATATAGTTTATACCATCTCTAAATCTTGTATCTCCCATTCTTGATCTATGTATGACATGCTTGTGTTTTATTATTTTTATAACAATCATTTGTTCAGGATCATAGGTGTGTCCGTAGCTTTCTAAAAATTCCCTAATATAGGAATTGAGTTCTTTTTCAGAAATAAAATTCTTAGCGTTTTTAGAACCTTTTAAAACAAGAGCTCTTTTTGTGCTAAATAAATATTTTAGCAGTAAAAAGATTATCTTAATCCATGTCATCTTTGCTCCTTGTAAGATCTATTTTAATATTATGCTAAATCCAATGCGTGGGCAAGTGATTTTTTCTTCATAACTTACTCATTTGTTTTTGCTATTGTTAGTAACAAAGGTCATTTATAATTAGTTAAAAATTAAAATTACTTTACCATGGAATTTAATAAGCCAATAAAAATTATACATGCTGGCAAGGTAACTCATTATTATCCGCATCTTGGAGTTGCAGCTGTAAAGGTGGAATATCCTGTTGCAAAAGGGGATCATATTGTTATAGCAGGCCGCTCCACTAACTTTGAAGAAGACGTTGATTCAATGGAGTTTGAGCATCATAAAATAAAAGAAGCCCATATAGGTGAAGAAGTAGGTATAAAGGTACATGAAAAAGCTCGCGAAGGAGACGAGGTTTATAAGGTGGAAGAGCTACATGCTGCTTAGTACCGGCGGCAATATTTGAATTTTAATTAGATTTTATTATCAGTATTATTAGAGTATGCCCAAAAAGCGCCTCACGGCGCTTTTTTAATATAAATATTTATGCTATGTTATTTGTATCTTAGACGATTGAGAGGAGTTTATGGCTAAAAATCTATTGCATACAGGTCCTTTTAAAATGTTAGTGGAGCAGGCACAGAATGATTTTCGGCTTGAAACCTCCCATGGCAGGGCGTATAAGGCACTTTTATTGCATCTTAGCGACAGATTACCCGGATTTTTAGACATAGATAAGCCCGAGGAATTCGTAGAAATATATGATGCCGCATATAGCATGGTGGTAGATGTAGAAAGCTTGGATGATGAGAGTGCTGAGATTTTATATTATGATACTGCTTACGTTATTGATCTTGTTTTTCCTGAAGAATTTGTAGTTAAAGTGTTTAAATGCTTTTCTAAAAAATATAATTTTTCTTCTAACAGTTCCTAGATCACGGCTTTATGCCGTGTTTTTATTTTATAAAATAAAAACCCCGCTAAATTTATGCGGGGTTGTCTGTTGCCTTGGTTTTTTTATCCCTTTCATCTCTGCAGGAAATTCTTTGCACAACACATTCTACATATTCCTCTTTGGTGTGTGTATTCCAGCGTTTATGCGGATGCACGCACGCACAGCGCTTCCATTCGGTTTGTGTTTCTGTGGCAAGTGCTACGAAATTGGGAAAATATTCCTCTGCAATTCCTGTTCCGTTACAATTTTTGCAATCAGGTTCGGGTGCGGCAAATTCTTGAGTCATGCCAATCTCTTTTATTCTGTAATAGAGAATAAATATCCCCGCTACAGCAAAGGGTATAGCCAATACAATTATAAAATCTAATGTTCCGGGTTCCCACGCCTTGACTGCGTCTATGGCTGCATTGAAAATCGTATTAACTACTTCAATAAGCTCCATGGGCCCTCCTTATCTGTTACAGGCAATACAAATAACTAAATAAAATCTTAACATGCGCCTAATTCTTTGTAAATTAGTATAATTATTGCTTTTTTTATAAAATTATGGTATAATATGGGCGTTGGTCAGATGCCAACCGCTCGTGCAAAGATGATGCGGGTGATAGCTCTTCAGATAGGAGCAAATAATGCAGGAAAAATTGAAGGAAAGATTGACCAGAAGCGGCGGCGCCATTGCAGGAGGAATGCTTGGCATGAATATGCTTTTTGAAGCATTTGAAGCAGTACGATCTCGCAAGGATTTACGTGATCGCATTAGCCACGCCAACGTATGGGACGTTATCGTCCAACTTGGTCTCAGGCGCCGTGTTGAGGATCTCTGCCATGAGATCATTTACACCGGTCGCACAGAGCGTGGAACGCCCTACAGAGCTGAGGTGCTCATTTACACGGGCACCGGAAAGCCTCAGCCCGACAAGGTCAAGTTCCTCTTAGATGGCGAGCTATTCAAGTTCGTCTACAAGGAGGAAGGATGGAGTGGTTTTTACTCCATTCAGGATGACTCATAGAAAAATGGCTTAACCCCATATGCCTACAAGGGGAGCCGCAAGCTAAGCTTGCGGCTTTATCATGTCTTTATCTCAAGTTATAATATATGTAATGAAGTATATAGCTTATCTGGTTATTTTAATAAGTATTGTTTTTATATTTTACACACCGACGGCGGATGCAGCTTTACCCGCTGATTTTGGATTAAATGAAGGCAATCTTATAAGCGCTTCGGGTGATCCCGATATTTATATAGTAAACGAGCACGGATATAAGCGCCTTTTTTTAAATCCTGAAATATTTAATTTCTATGGGCATCTTGGGGGTTTTTCTAATGTAACTTCAATTACACCGGGAGTTCGGGATGCATTTAGTACAGTAAGTTATGTTAGAAATTGTGAAACTAACGACCCAAAGGTTTATGCGGTAGAGGTTGTAGGGGAAGATGCAGGTACCCTGCACTGGTTTAATATGACAGGCGAGGCGGCAGTGGCTGAAGATCCTGAATTTTTTAAAAAGATTTTTTGTATAAATAATAACGAATTTAAGTGGTATACACTCAGCAGTGAATATTCAAGCACTGCTGATGTCCAAAGTTATTCACGGGATACATTGCTTGCAGACGTGCTCTGGCGATATAGTGGCAGTGAATGGGAAGTAGTTGAAGGTGTGGCGCCGACATGTCCTGATTCTATCGTATTAAATACTCCTGTAGATCTATCAGTGGTAGATTATGTAATATATCCGGGCCAATATAGAGGGGGAGATTATAAGGCGCACGGGGGCTTTCGTTTCGACAGCAGTTCTTATGATGAAATATCAATTTATGCGCCTATGGATGGCAAGATAACCCAGGGTGTGCGCTATACAGAAGGAGGGGAGATACAATATATGTTTGACTTCTTTAACGATTGCGGTATTAGATATCGTTTTGATCATTTGCGTATACTTTCTAATAAATTACAGCAAATAGCTGATAACCTACCTGAGCCTATAGAGGGCGATACAAGAACAACTCGCCTTGATGAACCTGTTGCTATAAGCGCAGGTGAACTTATAGCAACAGGCGTGGGTACTCCTACCAATGTTTTTGTTGATTGGGGGGTTTATGATCTTCGTCAGAAAAATAGCGCTTCTGCTGATGCCAATTGGTTTGCCGAACACGATAAGGCTCAAGATGCATATGCTGTCTGTTGGTTTGATTGGTTAAGCACAGAGGATTCAGCTACAGTTCGTTCACTTCCCGCCTCAGGAGGAGATGCGCAAAGTGATTATTGTGATTAAATAAATATATGGATGAAAAAACAAAAAAATATATAGAGAAAATGCGTAAACATGGTTTTTCTGATGAAGAAATTCATGCTCAACTTAAAATATCTCAAAAGGAAGAAAAAATAGAAGAGCCAAAAAAAGAGAAACAAAAAGAGCTTTCAAAAAAGGAGAAAAAGAAACTTGCTAAAAAAGAGAAAAAAGAACAAAAAAAACAAGCTAAAAAGGCAAAAAAAGATAAAAATAAACTACCCAAGATAGAAAAGCTGGGGAAAGCAGATAATAAGCGTTCTAAAAAAAGAATAGTTATTGAAATTATTGTCGGTTTAATTGTTTTGGTAGCTATAGCATTTTTTATTGCGCTGGGACTTGGTGTAGATCTTGGACTTGATAAATTAGATAATATTATTAAACCCAGGGGGTTATCAGAAACAGTAAGGTGAAGAAATTAGTTATAATTTTAATATTTATTTTATTACCGGCATCAGCGAGCGCACTTACGCCGGATCAATTTAACCTTACAGAGGGCGATGTTATAAGCGCTTCGGGTGATCCCGATATCTATATAGTAAACGAGCACGGATATAAGCGCCTTTTTTTAAATCCTGAAATATTTAATTTCTATGGGCATCTTGGGGGTTTTGAAAATGTGCGTGAAATAAGGCCTTTTGAGCGCGATTCATTTCAGACAACAACTTATTTTCAAAATTGTGAAAGCGGTATCCCCGCTATTTATGCTGTTGAAGTTACAGGAGAAGACATAGCAACTCTGCATTGGCTTGACGTATCTGGAGAGGAGGCCCTGGCAGCAGACCCTAATTTTTTTAAAAAAGTATTTTGTATAAATAATAACGAATTTAAGTGGTATTCGCTGGGCATAAAGTATACCTCAATGGATCAGGTGCCTAATTATACCCGTGAAGGAGCTGCTTCTTTGCAAATACCTTTTGAAATAGGTGATATGTATGATGCTTCAAACAAATCACTTGGTGAACTTTCTTATGCCGGCTCTTATGTAATTATTCCTTTTGGAGGACACCATTTTGACTATTGGACTCCGGGCACTGTAAGTTCATGGCATATTGAGTTAGTTCCGGGTACGATTTTGCGAGCACCTGTTGCAGGCGTAGTTAAGGTGGGCTTAAATGATCCGCCTGAAGAGGGTCCCGAAGGTCAGGATTACGAGATGCATATAGGTCCTACAGGTGATGTGACAGATTATTGGGTGGAGTTTGATCATGTAGTAGATCTCCGGGTGCAAACAGGTGATTATGTAGAGGTTGGCGATCCTCTGGCAAGAGCGGCTCCGGCGTCTATTCGCCACGGAGGTTCTCAGGGCGAAAACCCTGTTGAAGAAGTTGAGTGGGCAGTTAAGATACCCGGAAATGCATATGAGGGCGGTGCTGCTGTATGTCCTTTGCGTTATTTGAGCGAGGCTGATAAGCAGAAAATTTATAAAGCCCTTGATGTAATGGCAGAGCAGGGATTTAATAGCGGAGATGACCCGTGTTTTGTAGAAGAATTATAAATTTATATTTTATGCAATAATTAATAAGTATTTATGAATAAAAAAATATTTTTTGTAGTATCATTGGTTGTTATTTTAGGTATTGTTGGATTTTTTATATTTAAAAACTCAAACAATCCATTGATGGTAAGATCTGATGACGGCAATGCAACTCTAGAGATCCCAAAGAGTGCTATGCCTGAAAATTTAGATAAAGACGATATTTCTATTACTTTAAATACAGAAGTGTTAGGTGATGGTATTTATAGCGTGTATGAACTTATGCCCGAAGGCCTCAAATTTAGTGAGCCCGTTATTTTTAAAACTTCAGTGCCTGCATCTGATACAATTCCTCTCCTCGCGCATTATTCTAAAGAAAACTCTTTGGAACTTATAGAAGATGCGCAGGTATCAATAAATGAAGATGAAACCATTATTGAGGCCTCTATTAATCATTTTAGTACTTTGGTAGCGCATGAGGGGCCATTTACGTTAAAACATACACCTGAGAGTGTGCGTAGATTTGTGGGTAATTCTTTTACCGCATCAGTTGATATTGAGTCAGAGGGTTCATTTGGAGATGATAATACAGAAGATATAAAGGAATCCATAAAAGCGGGAGAGTTAAGCGGGTATGCAGAGGGTTTAAACGGCGTTCCTGTAGCCGGACCCACACAATATGATATTATGGGTTATTTTGTAGAAATTACCTCCACCATTATAAGCGAGGGATGGACTACGAATTTTAGCGGAATTTTAAGTCCTGAAATATCAGAATCTGTTGAGGGTGAAAAGTTTGAAAATACATATTCTAACTCGGCCACATTTACATGCGAAAGACCGGGCAAAGAAACTGTTACTTTTAGCGCGGAATTTTTGGTACTAGGAAGGGAGCATCACTATGTGCATGGCTCTTATACAACACCACCTGAGGGTGAGTTGTATAGAGAAAATATGTATGCGAGTTTTATTGTTCCTGTAGAATGTATAGCCCGGGGCTCGGATGTGTCCGATTCTTCGTTGGGTCAGGCAGAAGAGGCGTCCGACGATTGCTTTGTGCCTAAGCAAGGGGATGTAGAATGTGAGGTTGATGCTATAGGTGTCAGTGTTGAGCGGGTTGCGGCTGAGGGTGAGTGCAAGGCGGTACGCGCTACTATAGATACTAATATTAACCTTCCCGGCTTGGGCAGAGGTGATAAGGGTGAGATGGTAATGCAGGTTCATCGCGCGGGCTCGAGCAGTGACGGCTCATCTGATACAGGTATTGGAATAGGCAATTATGGTGCCGGCTGGAATGAGTTTAAATATGGACCCGGTAACACGCCACCGCCACCGGATAGCTCTTCTATTAAATTGGAAGGGAAAACAGCAACGCTCCAGCTTAATAGTTTTGCAGATGGGAGCTGTATTAATGAAGATGATCAGTTGCGTATAAAATTTGAAATGACAAATAATGCAGGCCAGCGGGTTTATGATGTAGTTGGCCAGCCATCGGGTGCCCTTATGGATTATTTGCCCGTAAGCGCTTATACAAAATAAAATATGAAAGATAAAAAATTACCCGTGCTTGTTGCGGATGTTGTAATAATTAAAGATGAAAAGGTTTTACTTATGCTCCGCGCACATGAGCCCTTTAGAGGATACTGGGTTTTACCCGGC
Organism: Candidatus Spechtbacterales bacterium; assembly: GCA_033721955.1. Taxonomy (GTDB): domain Bacteria; phylum Patescibacteriota; class Minisyncoccia; order Spechtbacterales; family 2-12-FULL-38-22; genus JAWVZY01. The sequence goes on along the minus strand of JAWVZY010000005.1, from coordinate 17,666 downwards.
GGCCATGTAGATTATGGCGAAACAACAGAGCATGCCGCTATACGCGAGGTAAAAGAAGAAGTAGGTCTGGATGTAGAGCTAGAAGAGTTAGTAGGGGTATATTCATCTCCCAATAGAGATCCTCGCTATCATGCTGTATCTGTTACATATATTGGCGTTATAAAAGGTAGTGACAAAATCAAGCTTGGCCGTGAGGGTTCAGAATATAAATATTTCTCTCCGGATGAATTACCTCAAAAAATGGGCTTTGATCATAGAAAAATAATAAAAGATGCATTTAGGCAAATATAGGTGTATAATATAAGCACTATGCATTTATCTAAAAACTTTATCAAATTTTTAAGCTTTATAGCGCTTGGTGTGTTCAGTTTTACTATGGATGATATATACTCCGGATTGCTTTTAGATAAAATATCTTATACCCTTTTTGCTATAGCAGCTGTTTATTTTCTAACCCATATAGTAGCAGAAAGTTACATGCAAAAGACGGTAAAAGAAAAGAGGACAAGGTATTCACTTCGCAGGTCTCTATTTTTTGTCCATTTAGCGGTGCTTATGGTGGTGATAATAACTATATGGATAGAGAACGTCCAAACCCTTCTTGTAGCTTATGGTATTGTGGGCGCGGGTGCGGCAGTAGCTCTTCAGGATTTTTTCAAAAACCTTATGGGAGGCATTATTTTATTTACCAAAAAACCCTATACAATTGGGGATAGAATAGAGATAGATTCTAAGCATGGAGATGTAATGGATATTGGCTTGTTGTATACTTCAATAGTAGAGATGAGAGAATGGGTAGGAGGAGATCAGGCCACAGGCCGTCTTACAAAAATACCCAATAGCCGTCTTATGACGGGCGCTATAAATAACTATACTCAGGACTATAATTTTATTTGGGATGAAATATCTATCCCCATAACTTATGGTGACGATTGGCAGAAGGCACGCGCTATTATTAAAGAAGTGGTAGATGCAGAAACTGAGCAATACCAGCAAAATGCTAAAAATTATCTGGAACTTATAAGGGAGAAATATTATATTCAGGAAAGAGATACAGAGCCATCTATTTTTATGAATCTTACAGATAACTGGATAAACTTTACGGTAAGATATGTATGCCCGGTTTATGAAAGAAGAATAGTAGCGCACACCATAAGTCAGCGTCTTATGGAAACAATAGAAAAAGAAAAGGATATAAACATCGCTTCAAGCACTCTTGTGGTATATGACGGTGAAAATTAGATTTTAATGAGTTTATACTAGAAGCCGCCGATTATGGCGGCTTTTGTTTGCATTAGGCATATTTTATGGTATTTTTAACTCAGCACCAAAAGGAGATTAGAAATGGAAGAGAAAAATAATAATGAATGGGAAGATCTTCCTCTTGAAACTAAAAATGAAGTTCATTGGGCGTTTGTAGATGGTTATGCCGGGCATGGCATTGACCAGCTTGAGAGGTTTTTGCGTGACGCGGGAGATGAAAGAAAGCGTGTGGAGGTTTATAAACATTTCATAAAACGCTGGTTGGATATAATGATACATACAGATGATGTAAATGAAAAAAGCAGTATTGCAGAAAATTTACATAACCTAAAAGATAACGATCCAAATGAAGAGTTGCGTGATTATGCAAAGGCGGCACTGGAAACATATTACGGTACAACCTTAGAATAGTATTTACTGCCACCGCCCTTCCGAGGGCGGTTTTTACATGGGTGCTATTTTACGCTAAAATGTCTTTAATATGGCAAAGGTAGCAAACATAGGCAAAAAGCAAAGAATAACAAGGGGTGTACTTGGTGCCTTGCTTCTTTTATTTTTTATATATCTTACACTCTTTTATATAGAGGGGTTTACACCGTTTTGGTATATAGTTTTATTTGTTATTGTATATAACGGTCTTTTTCTTTTACTTGAGGCCCGCACAGGAGTATGCCCTATCAATACTTATCGTGAAAAACAAAGCATGAGCGGCTGGCTTTCTCTGGGCAAAGAGGATCTTGAAGATAAAAGCTTAAGTATTCATTTTAAAGAAATATCGCGCAAAAACTCAACTAAAGCACTTGTGGGCAGCTTGATAATTTTAAGCCCCCTTTTCTTCTTGTAGCTTATTAAGCAAGTAGAAATTTAATATATTGCAACCGCCTTTTTAAGGCGGTTTTCTTGATTTATATATAAATTTATGGTATAAGATGGTTAGTTTTTGAAACTACCTAATAAACCTAGAAAGGAGGTGTGCAATGCGCAGAACCTTTATCTTTTTGACAATAACGGCTTTACTGGTTTTCATTATCGCTGATTTTGGCTCAGAAAATGAACCTATGCCCCAAGACGAGACCTTCAGATTAGTTGTGCTTCCTGATACCCAGATATATGCGCTTGAGCACCCCGGAATATTTAGTACCCAAACTAAATGGATAAGGGATAATGCCCGTGATAATAATATTGTCTTTGTTCTGCATGAGGGCGATATAGTCCACAAAAACACTGAGGCAGAATGGAAAAATGCCCAAGAAAGTATTAATTTTCTTGATGGAGCAGTTCCATATGCCCTTGCTGTGGGCAATCATGATATGAGTATGGCAGGCAGACAGAGAGATAGCTCCCGCTTTAACAAATATTTCCCTCTTCAGAAATTGAGCCAGAGTTCCTCTTTTGGGGGAGCTTTTGAAGAAAGTAGATCAGATAATACATACCATTTGTTTTCGGCAAAGGATACAGATTGGCTTGTATTATCTTTGGAATTTGGCCCCAGAGATGAGGTTCTCAGTTGGGCTAGTGACGTGGTAGAGAAGTATGCGGACAGAAATGTCATAATTCTCACTCACACTTACCTTTATTCAGATAATAAACTGCATGGTAGTGAAGAGGCCCACCACTACGTTCCGGGCGAGTACCTGAATAATGCAAACAGTGGCGTGAGCATGTGGGAGGAGTTTGTTAGCAGGCATGAAAATATTAAATTTGTGTTTAGTGGTCATATTCTGGGTAGCGGAACAGGTGTGCTTGTAGAAAAGGGCAAGCATGGAAACCAAGTATACCAGATGCTTTCTAATTACCAGATGTTGGAAGAGGGAGGCCTTGGATTTATGCGTATAATCGAGATAGCTCCAAGTTTAGATCGCGTGGCTGTAAAGACATACTCTCCTTATCTGGATACTTATAAAAAAGATTCAGATAACCAATTTGAATTTGAGGGAGTTTCATTTATTCAAGCACCTTAGAACCCAAACCGCTCTTTGAGAGCGGTTTTTTTAATCCACAATATTTAGTTGCCTGTAAGTGGTAAAATAAATGTATATGAAAAATATATTTTTAATTTTTGCAATATTATTTTTAGGGCTTATATTTACTGTGCAGGCACAAACTACCCCTTCAGTTAATGTAATAAGTCCCGACGGCACGGAAAACTTTGATGTAGGAGAAACTATAACTATAGAGTGGGAAGTAGATAATTTATACCCAGATATAATACAGGGCGGTTTTAATATATACATGAAAGACGCAAATAACAGCGCTAAAACAATTACTGTAGCTGAGAATTTAGATGTAGCTACAAGGGCATATAGTTGGAAGATACCCAATACAGAATCAGGTTTCTACAGGGTGATTGTTAACGCTTCATTTTTAGATTCATCTAATACATCTTATTATTCATCTGATGAAAGCGACAATATATTTTTAGTAAGCACACACGAACTTAGAAAATTTGCTGTAGATGGCACTGTATTTTTTGATAAAGATGGTGATGGATGGCGTGATGGCGGTGAAGATACATATTTTAGTTCAGGCGGATATGAATGCGAGGACGCTATAATGCTTGAGGGCCTCAGGGTTAACCTGTCTTATACAGGAATTTCAAAAGAATATCCGTTTTCTATATGTGGCAATCAAGATTCAGGGAAATACGCAGGCAGCGGTGTTTATTTTGAATCTGACCCTATACCCGAGGGAACCGAGATAACTCTAACTTTAATAGAACCCGAGGGCTGGAGATCAACATGGCCTGATCCTGTTACCCATGTAGTTAAAAGTGAATATCATTTTGGTTTTGCACTTACAGCAATGAGCGACTCAATAACGGAGGGCGTTATGAGCGGAGATGCAAACACTATTGACTCAGATGCAAGCACAACAGATGTGCGTGAGGTAGAGATGGTAGATATTTCAAGTGATACAACAGATGATCCAACAACTACAGACGAAGGAGATCCCGATGAGCCTGTTATAACACGTGATATTCCAAATACAGATACTACAGATACCGGTGAACGTGTTATGCAACCCGAGTTCGGCACAGATGCAAAAAGTGATGTATCTCAAAACAATCAATCGAATCTGGATTTTTTGCGTGAAAGGGCAGATGTTTCTGCAAGCGCAGTCGAAGTTAGAGGTTGGGATCCTGAAAAGAAAGAAAGCTTTTTACGTGATGTAAAAGAGCATGCTGAAGTAAAGAATGAACAAGATCTTGAAAACTTCGCTAAGGGCATATTGCTTCGTGATGAAAATATAGATTCTATAGATATAGCAGCTGATAAAATAAAAATAACTCACAGGACTCCTGTAAAATTCCTTGGTATTTTTGATGCAACCCTTCCGGCCTCTACCGAGGTGGATAAACAGGGAAGGGTAAAGGTAAAGTTTCCTTGGTATGGATTTTTCTTTTCAAATAAATTGAGTGCTACAGAACTTGAAACGAATCTTAAGGAAGGTGGTATAAATTCGGGCGAACATAAAAATCCTATATCTAAAGCTGTTGGAGTACTTAATACGCTTGTAGATCTATTTTAAGTATATGAAGAAATTTTTTGAGGCCTTTGGTTTTATTTTAATTTGTCAAAGTGCCGGTTTCTTAGGTTCTTTTTTTACAATAAACAACATTGAAAGTTGGTACAGGTTTTTAAATAAACCGCCGTTTATACCGCCGGATTGGCTTTTTGGTCCTGCTTGGCTTACTCTTTATACCTTAATGGGGATTTCTATATTTTTAATCTGGCAAAAAAGAACAGAAGAGGGTGCAAGGCAGGCATTTATATTATTTTTTGTACATTTGGTTCTTAATGCTGCATGGACTCCTATTTTCTTTGGAGCTCAATTAGTTTCTGCAGCTTTAATTGTTATAGTCGCTATATTTATTTTTATAATTATTTTAATGCGCTTATTTTATCCTATTGATAAGCGCGCCACCTGGCTGCTTGCTCCTTACCTTGTTTGGGTCGGGTTTGCTACGTATCTAAACTTAGGAATTTATCTCTTAAATTAAAAGATTTTTGGTATAGTAAGTATATATGGTTAGGAAATTATTTATTGCATTATTTTTAATTATTCCCGTTTTTGCCTTGGCGCATGGTAACGCTGAACCCGCGGGAGTTTTTGAGTTTTTAAATATCTGGGATGTGCTTATATGGGTACATGTTCTTGGCGCGATACTTGGCGGGGGAGCTGCCTTTACTTCGGACTTTATGTTTACAAGCAGCATAAAGGACGGGAAGATAACGGGTGATGAGCTTAGGTTTTTAAAGACAGTAAGTATGGTTGTATGGATAGGTATTGGAGTATCCATACTTTCGGGCCTCGGACTTTTCTGGTTGGAGCCAGACGTAATTCTGGAATCAGATAGGATGCTTGCAAAGGTTAGCATAGTTGCAATTATTATTGCAAACGGCCTTTTATTTCATTTTGTTCATATACCTAAGCTTAAGGCAATTACCGAAAAAGGAAGAAATGATTTTTTGAAATGGTGCAGTAATGACTATCAATTTTTTATGAGTGGGGCAATTTCAGGAGTTTCATGGCTTACAGTTATTACACTCGGCGTAATGCACGATACCCCCTATAGTTTTTTAACTATTATGCTTATGTATTTATCCATTTTATTTTTAGCCGTTTCAGCTTCACTCATTATACGTAGTCATACTTTAGACAAATTTGCGCAAGAATCTGAGATTCCGAAAAAGAAAGACAGGACAAAGCTTTTACTTTTAATCTTTATAATCTTATTTTTAACATCGGCAGGAACGCTTTATGCTCGGGGTATACAATTTGCCGCAGAACCTGAAGTAGTTGAAGATGATCATCATAATGAAGAACCTGTAGTAGATGATCACCATGGCGAGGAATCTGTAGCAGATGATCATAATGAAGAGGATATGGTCCCGCATGGAGAAGAAGGGCACGCAGATGATGGCCATCCTCACTAAAAATCTGTTTAGCGGGTTTTTATCTTAGCTAGCCCCTATTTTACTGGCGTGAATCAAAAGCTTTGCTTATAATAAAGATATGGAAGAAATAGAAAAAAGAGAAAAATTTGCAAAAATAAACCAAAGAAAGCAGGCGGTTTTTACACGCTTTCCTCTTGTTTTTACGCTACTTGGAGCATTTGGGCTTGTGGCAACTTTTTACGGGTTTGAAGGCATTATGGACAGGTGGGGGCTTTCTGAAAATCCATATACTTTATTTGGTATAGGTGTTGCCATACTTGCCTTTACAGGGGGGCTTTATAAAAAACTAAGTTAAAATAATGGAAAAATATCCGGCAGATAAAGCAATAAAGGAAGTAAAAGAAAAAGGAGCCATTGTAATTAATGTTGGCATGCCTTTTGAATATGCGGCAGAACATATTCCCGGTTCTATAAACCTGCCTATTGAAGACGTTGAAGCAGGCAAAAACCCTGATGTGCCCAAAGATACAAAAATTTTTTTACACTGCGGTTCGGGCGGGCGCGCCGAGAAAGTAAAGAATATTCTCAGGGAGCGTGGTTATAAGAAAGTAGAAAATATAGGAGGTCTTGTGGATTGGGAGAGAGCAGGGGGAGATGTTGAGCGCATGAAAAATAAATAACTGCCATTATATTAACTAAAAAATTAACCCCGTCTTAGGCGGGTTTTTCTTGTAATTTTTAGAATTTGTGGTACTTTATAGTTAGTACACAAAGGAGTTTGAGGTGAATTATATGACACCTGTTGATACAGCGCAATTTAAAATTATTACGCAAGAAATGGAAAAAGATAATGAATTTGAAGAAGGTCGCGATACTGTATATTTGGGGCTTTTGAAGTTTATAGCACAACAGTTACCCGAAAACACAAGCCCCAAGAACTTTATGAATATATATAAGGATTCATTTGATATGGTCGCTGATATTGAAGGCCTTTCCGACACACAACGCAATAAGTTACATATGAGGATGTTACTTTTTGTGGGAGATGTATTTTCTCATGAATTTTCAGAAAAGGTATCAGACACCTTTAAGAGTTTTTTAAACTAGACAAAACCCGCTTTGCGGGTTTTTTTATTTGGTATAATAGGAATATGAAAATAAGTGTTAAGGTTAAAATTGGAGCTCGGCAAGCAGGTGTTCAAAAAATATCAGAGAATAGTTACAAGGTTGCTGTAAAGGCGCGTCCTGAAAAAGGTAGGGCTAATAAAGAGGTGTGTGAGGTGCTTGCTGAATATTTTGATATAGCAAAAAACAGAGTGCAGATAACTTCGGGTCACAAATCTGTAAATAAAATAATAGAGATTAGATAAAATAAAGCCATTGTTTTTAATTCTCTATTTTAATGTTAGAATAAGTATAAATAAATAGTATCAAGAGTGCAGTGAGGCAATGGGGCCTATGAACTGCCGGCAACCTATCACATGTGATGTGGTGCTAAATCCCACCCGAAAGGGAGAGATAAAAAGCCGTTAAAATCTTTCCCCGGGAAAGATTTTTTAATTAATTTTTAATAAAATAAATATGACAAAAACTATATATACAGCAGAGTTTGTTTCTCCCGGTCACCCCGATAAGATATGTGATTATATTGCAGACAGCATTTTAGATGCCTATATTAAAAAAGATCCTCTTGCTCGCTGCGCTATTGAGGTAATGGGTGGGCATGGGGCTATTACTATTTCGGGAGAAGTTACAAGCAGTACACATATAGATATTGAAAGTATGGTAAAAAATATAGTCGGAGAAGATTATAATATCCGAATATTTATAGAAGAACAAAGTCCTGAAATAGCCAAGGGAGTAGACAAGGGTGGTGCGGGTGATCAGGGGATTATGGTGGGCTATGCTACAAATGAAACAGAAACTTTAATGCCCCTTGAATATGAATTAGCACGTAGTTTATGCAGGGAGATTTACAAGAAGTATCCGTATGATGGTAAAACTCAGATCACAGTAGAGGGAGAAAAGATAAATAGCGTTGTAGCAAGTTTCCAGAATTCAAAAACAAGCGAACTTGAAGAATTTGTACGCGCTCAAATAGATGCTCGTGAGTATATTATAAATCCCGCGGGCGAGTGGAAAATAGGAGGATTTGATGCCGATAGCGGCCTTAGTGGCCGGAAAATCGCTGTAGATTCATATGGGCCGCGTATTCCTGTAGGGGGCGGTAGTTTTAGTGGAAAAGATGCTACAAAAGTAGATCGTAGCGGGGCATATATGGCGCGTAAAATAGCGGTTGATTATGTTAAAAATAAGGGAGCAAATGAAGCGCTTGTAAAACTTGCTTACGCCATAGGAAAAAGTGAGCCGGTTATGGCAGTTGCCGTAGCTGACGGCAAGGAGGAGAAGATAAAAGATTATGACTTGCGACCCGAGGCAATTATTAAGCAACTTGAGCTAAGGGAGTCAAAATTTAGAAAAACTTCTAAGTGGGGACATTTTGGAAATAAGTTTAAATGGGATATTTAGCTTTCTCAGATTGATATAAAATAACTTTAATGTTATTTTATATTCAGCACTTATTAGTTACCTATAAGGAGGACTAAAATGAAATTGGACTTCAGGTATACCTATGATGATCTGCTTCAGCGGGAGAAAAGAGCTATTGATATAGCAGAAATGGCAATGGATAACGCCTACCAGCCATATTCGAGTTTTTCTGTGGGGGCGTGTCTTGTAACCGAAGACGATGAATATATCTACGCCTCCAATGTAGAGAATTCATCTTATGGTCTTACGATTTGCGCCGAACGTTCGGCTATTGTTAAGGCAAATTCAGAAGGTATCCGGCGCTTTAAGGCGATTGCCGTGATTACCCGCGGAGAAGATTTTGACTCTCAAAAACCCGGAGCACCCTGTGGTGCCTGCAGGCAGGTTATCAATGAATTTGCTCAACTTTCTACAATAGGGAATATAGAAATAATTTTATCCAATACACAAAAGAATGAAATAGCTATTACCAGCATAAACGAGCTGTTGCCCATGGCCTTTGGTCCTAAAGATCTAAACATTGATATAGAAAAATATCGTTAATTTTTAACCCCGCAAGTGCGGGGTTTTTGATATACTGTACATATGGGAATAGACATACTTTATAAAAAATGGTTTTTAATTCCGGTAGTATTTTTTATTGTTTTTGTATTTCTGCTATATACTGCTGATATGTTTTTAAAAAGCACTTTACCTAAATTTTATGAGGCGCCTGAATTTTTTTGTCAAAGCAAATTTGCTGCCATAACTTTGCCGCCGGTGGGTATATTTTTATGCGAAGATAATTTTAATAATGAACTGATTCGCACTCATGAACTTGTGCATTGGCAACAATACCAAAGGACAAGTTCTTTTGGGTTTTATGCAAGATATATTTGGGGTTGGGTAAAAGTAGGTTTTGATTATGAAGATAATCCAATGGAAGTTGAAGCGCGTGAAAAAGCTACAAATTGATTTTACAAAAAGTTTATTTTGCGTAAAATATATAACAATGGAATACACAATAATATTATTCTATAAATATATAAGTATAGAAGATCCCGGTGCACTGCGCGAGGCGCAGTTTGATTTATGCAAAAACCTGAAACTCAAGGGCAGGGTTATTGTATCTGAGGAAGGCATAAATGCCACTTTAGAGGGTACAGATAAAAACATAGAAAAATACATAAAAGAACTTACCTCAGATAAGAGATTTGCAGATATACATTTTAAAAAAAGCGGAGGAACAGGAGATGCATTTCCGCGCCTTTCTGTTAAAGTAAGGCCTGAGATTGTAAGTTTGCATCTGGGAGATGAGGATTTAAACCCGAATGAAAAAACAGGAAAATATTTAAAGCCCGAAGATTTGCATAAATGGTTTGAAAGAGGGGAGGAGTTTGAAATAGTAGATATGCGAAATGACTACGAATATAAAAGCGGACATTTTCGTGGTTCGCGCCTTTTGCCTATAAAAAATTTTAGGGAGGTACCTGAGGTATTGCCCAAAATCGAAGATATAAAAGATAAAAAAGTACTGGCGGTTTGCACAGGCGGTGTTAGATGTGAGAAGGCCACCGGGTATTTAAAAGAAAAGGGATTTGAAAATATTTACCAGCTTGAAGGTGGTATTGTAAGTTATATGGAAAAATATCCCAATAAGAATTTTTTAGGCAAATTATATGTATTTGACGGTAGGGTTACTATGGGATTTGAAACAGATAGCCCCGAGCATGTAGTTGTTGGAAAGTGTGAAAAATGCGCAAGTAAAACAGATAAATATGCTGATTGCAAAAGATCAAGATGCGGCACCCATTTTATATGTTGCATGGATTGCCGTGATGAAAATGGCCTGGCTTACTGTTCTGAGGATTGTCAAAAAGCTGTGGTATAGATTTTTTTTATTTTTATATTATTAGCTATTATTGTATAATAAATACATGATAAAGGGACCAAAACAAATTTTAATAATATCTGTTATTGCGCTTATTATTGGTGCTATGTTTTTTTCATTTAGAGGCCCTGAAGGCGAGGCAGATATAACAATTGAAGCTGAATTAGATAAATCTACTTATACATCAGACGAGCCTATAAATTTAACATTGCATTTAAATAACACAGGTGAGTTAGATGCCTGTATCAGTGATATGGCCGGTGAAACTTTGGTATTTAATTCATTAACAAGGAATGGTGAGATGGTTAATACGCGTAGGGTAGATGCAAATTATTTAGCACCTTTACCTATGTTGCTGGAGGCAAGTTTAGAGGATTTGCCTGTAGGCGGGGATACACATGTAGTATTATCAAGCGAACATGATTCGGGGCTTGACGCCAGAGCTTTTACCACAACAGAGCTGGAAGGCGATACGGGCTTTATCACCTTTTATGATATAAGTGAGCCGGGAGAATATAATTTAGAACTGGTTTATCAATACCCCGGTCCGGATTCTGAAAATTGCGAGAATGTATTTTTTGGACCTTCAAATGTACAAAATATCACATTTACGGTAAGTGAATAGTAAATTATGCATACACACGTATTTAATATAAATAAAAAATTACTGATGTTCACAGCTTTTTTTATAGCTATCTTTTTGGTATGGAGTCCTTCCGCCAATGCAAGTATTGTAGTTGAAGGTGACCTGGAGTTTAGAGACGAAATAAATGATTGTCTCAATACTTACAGGGATGTACCGGGTATTGTGGGGGACGCTATAAAAGAACTTGAAGAATCTGAACATGAACATAAGATAATAAATTCTCCCAGCTGGAATAACTCTCCAAATGATGTTGACGAAGCCACGGGAGGTTCGGGTTCGGGTACTGTAACGAGGGTAGATAAGGATAGGCTTGAAGAGTTAATTGAGCAGATAGAAGAGCTTGAGAATAAGGATTTTTGCACCGCGCTTTTGCACGAGCTTTATCATGCTCTGGATGCAGATAGAGGAACACGCACAAGTCATGATGTAAGAATAGACGGCGTTAAGCGCAATGAAGTAGAGGCAACATTATTTCAGAATTTTATACACGCGATAAGAGGTGTGCCCCCTCGCACCCATTATGGTGACGATATTTCTGAGCACGTGGTAATTGGAGATGAAGAGGCAGCAGAGGTAAATGATATAGAATCTCAAATTCTTATTGAGGTAGATGAGGATGAACCGGAGGCAGATACCGAAACCGAAGAGGAGGAACAGCCCCAGTCACCCCAACAGGAGGAAGAAGAATCTGATCAAATAACAGAAGAGGAAGAGCAAGCTCCTGCAGAAGTTGGCATGAGTTTTGAGCACGTAGTTCCGGGAGAATATAGTGAGGTTTATGTAACCATACAAACAAGCCCGGGAGCTAATGTAGAGGCAACCCTATCGGGTCCCGGTGTAGACAGCCAAGCAACTCAAACCAGTACAGCTGATGGCAGCGGTGTAGCGCGATTTACTTGGCGTATTATTTCATTTGGCACCTATACTGTAAGCGGTAATGCCAGTGGAGCTAAATTCAGCTCAAGTGTAAGCGTGCAATAATTATGAAAAAGAAATTATATAGAAGTACAAAAGATAGAATGCTGGGAGGGGTAATAGCCGGATTAGCTGAATATCTTGAAGCCGATACAACGCTTCTTCGGCTTGCAGCAGCGCTTTTTGTAATATTTACAGGTTTGTTTCCCGGCGTTGTTGTATATGTTGCAGCATGGGCTATAATTCCCGAAAAACCCGGGGCAAAGAAAGAGGGCAAGAAAATAGCAGATAAATAAATTTAATAACTCTAAAGATATACCCCCTGTTTTTATAGGCAGGGTTTTTAATTTGCATTTTTTATAAACTATTGTATAATAGCTCCAGTAATTGCAAGAGAGGAGAAGCTTACATGATGTTAACGACAGAAGTGCCTGATAATTATAAGTGCGCTAACTGTGGCGCTACAGGATGCAAGTTGTGGCGCGAGTATCAACGCTTTTCTCCGCAGCTTCTATGTCTTGATTGTGCAGCTGCTGATCAGGGAAAAGATATAAGTGATATAGATGAAAATGGTATGCGCACACGTGAGAGTGGGCCTGGCAGAACGGAGCAGATCGGCTGGTATGTTCCGGCTATTCCCAACGACTTTGGCACAAGATATCTGGAATATCCGGATAATATACCCATAATTGCCATGGAATGGTGGAGAGCTCTGCCCAACAGGCCATGAAAGAGTTTGTAGCTATAGCATCATTGGTAATTATTGTAGTATTAGCTTTAGTCGTTTTATACAGATATGTATATAGTCGAGCACAAAAGCGCAAGATTATGAATATGGAGGATTTCCTCAGTTATATGAGCGCCGGGGATAGTTTCTGGTCTGTGGCCTTGTATGAAGGGAAGCCCTATCCTGTTCAGGGTCCATGCCGTATACTTAGGATTTATTCAGATAATGAGGGCAATTGGCGAATTGATATCCGGTACGAAGAAAGAGGCACTGAATATAAAGAGCGTCTTCTTCAAAATTTTATTGAAGATGCAGGTGTAATATTTATAGATAGAAAAGATGCAGAGGCATATCGCAGAATAATGGATAAGCGACACAGAAAAGAGATTTTTCTCAAATGGAGATAATTATAGAATTTAATATCATATAGTACCCGCAGAATGGGCGTGGCAGCAATACATGCTACGCCTTTTATTTTGCTATAGTATAATAAGTATAGATATGAGCTCAAACAATAAGAAAAATAAAAAAAATCGTTCTACCCCTTCCATGGAGGGTATAATTTATATTGCTTCAAACGGCACAGGTTATGTGGATGTTGAAGAATTTGACCAGGATGTGCAAATACAGCCTCGTTTTTTAAATACAGCGATGCACGGGGATAAAGTTAAAATAGCACTTTTGCCAAAGAGTAAGAGAGATACAAGAACACAGGGGGAGGTTGTAGAGGTTCTAGAAAGAGCGCGGCATGAAATTGTAGGTACAATAGATAAACAACATCCTAAAAAGAATTTTGCTTTTTTGATACCCGATGATACCCGGATACATACAGATATTTTTATACATGATGCCCGGGATAAAAAAATAAAACATAACCACAAGGCCTTAGTACGCATAACAGATTGGGGACGAGGCAAGAAAGGACCGGCTGGTGAAGTTATTAAGATGCTTGGCAAAAAGGGTAAAAATGATGTAGAGATGTTATCTATTTTATTAGATAGCGGCTATCGCCCCGATTTTCCAAAAGAAGCCATAAAACAGGCTGAACAAATACAAAATCGTGCCTCAGCGCAAATTCAAAAGGAAAAAAATTCACGTAAAAATTATACAGATATTCCCACTATAACTATTGACCCAAGTGATGCTAAAGATCTGGACGATGCTTTGTCTGTGAGAAAAATAGAGGGCGGAATTTTTGAAGTTGGAATCCATATAGCCGATGTATCATATTATGTTAAAGAAAATAGCCCTCTGGATATGCAGGCAAGAGGCAAGGGCAACTCGGTATATCTAGTTGATAGAACAATACCTATGTTTCCCGAAATTCTTTCAAATGATCTATGTAGCTTAAATCCCGGCGAGGATAAGCTTGCATTTTCTGCAATTTTAAAAATAACAAAAAACGGGCAGGTAAAAGATAGGTGGTTTGGTAAGACAGTTATTAATCCTGATAAACGTTTTTCGTATGAGCAAGCTCAAAAAGTTATAGATGCAGGCAAGGGAGAATGCGCTCAAGAACTTAAGTATTTAGATGAACTTGCAAAAATATTCCAAAAACAGAGAGAAGAGAGAGGAGCGCTTACATTTGAACAGGAGGAGGTACAATTTGAGCTAGATAAAAACGGCAGGCCTGTTAGAATTTATCAAAAAGATATACTGGAAGCACACAAACTTATTGAAGAGTTTATGATACTTGCAAATCGTGAAGTGGCGACATATTTCTCTAAAATTGCAAAAAAGAGAAATAGTTTTGGCATTTATCGCGTACACGATGCTCCCAGAAAGAAAAATATAGATGAACTTTTAGATTTTCTAAACACACTGGGCTACGATCTTAAAGCACCCGGAAAAAGTATTACAACTAAACAACTCAATTCTATATTTAAAGCAGTTAAGGGAAAAGAAGAAGAACAAATAGTAGAAACAGCAGCTATGCAGGATATGGAGAAGGCGGTATATTCTGTTGAGAATCGCGGGCATTATGGACTTGCGCTTAAAAACTATACACATTTTACTTCACCCATACGCAGATATGCTGACCTTATGGTGCATAGGATTTTACAAACCTACTTAAGCGGAAATGCACCTCAAAAAGGTCAGTTGAAAAAATATAAAAAAATACTAAAAGATCTGACCAAAAAAGAAATAAACGCGATGCAAGCTGAGCGCGATTCTATAAAATATAAACAGATAGAATACATGCTTGAGAGAAAAGGGGAGATATTTGAGGGTATAATTATAAGCGTATTTAATTGGGGAATGTTTGTACAGGAAAAAAATACAAAAGCCGAGGGATTGGTGCGCACGCGCGATATGCAAGATGATTATTATATTTTAGATGAAGATGCCTATGCGATTGTCGGTACAAATAATAAAAAACGCTATTCAATAGGGGACATGGTAAAGGTTAAAGTTAAAGGAGGAGATCCGGAGCAAAAAATGCTGGATTTTGTCTTAAAATAACAACATGATACATAGTTATTCACTTCTATTTTTAGGTATTTTATCTGCTATTGCCGCCACTCTGTGGATAACCAGAAAAATAAGAACAAAAGATATGTATTACAAGGAATTTTATAAAGATGCCTCAGAAGAAGAAATAAAAAACGATCTCTTAAAAGAAGGTTTTTCACCTTCTTTATTATCTCATGGGCCCGGTTATAAATATGAGGCACACAGCCATCCTGAACTTAAGGTATTGGCATTTTTAGAAGGCACTATGGAGGTGCGGGTTGACGGCCATATATTTGAATGTAGGGCAGGAGATAAGCTTATAATTGGGGGTGAACGTGAACATGAGGCGACTTGTGGAGAGAAGGGTTGTCGCTTTTTTTGGGCAGAGAAGTAGTATATTTGATTTTTTATAAAAATTGTGTTATAATACTATGAACGTGAAAAAGGACTCCATATCAAGGAAAGGAGGGAGTCATGAAGCGTTTTCTTATAGTTCTTATGACGATTGTCGGAGTGACTTTCTCCGGCATAATGCCAGTTGAAGCCAAAAGAACAATAGGTGTCGATGGGCTTTTTTGCACGCAAGTGTTAAATGCTGACATCTGTCAGTATTTGTATGAGCGCGTTGAAAAATTTGAGCCCCCTGTTGTTTATCCCCCCAATTTGGATGAGGTAAACGAACAGGGTTATTACGCCATGCCCGACTCTCTTGACGGTGCTTATGAGAAGATCACTTATCCTTATGGGTGGTGTGGCTCTCGTGAGCTAATCGGTGTTCTTTATACCGCGATTCAGGATTTCCATGAGGTGTACCCTGATGTGGTCATAAAGATAGGAGAGCTTAACGCCCCCGGTCACATCGAGCATAAGCGCGGCGTGACCGCTGACATTGCCGGTTGGCATGGTAATGCTCAAGCTGTAGAGCTTGGCAAGGCACTGTTGGATACCGGTAGGATAAATTACATTATCCACCGGGATCGCTCAGTCAATGCTGAGCTTGAAACTTATGCCCAGGATATCGGTGAAACCGATGTAATGCGCTATAAGTGGGACCATCCTCATTTTCACGTCAGGATCGACAGTGAATTTGAAGGAGTGCGTTCTACTAAGTGCGGGCGCGACTGGTAGACAATACGAGCCCTGTCTCTTTTTGAGGTGGGGCTCTTCATATTCTTGAAATACTCTAAAATTTGTGGTATTTTATACACAGCACACAAAAGAAAGGAGAAAATATGTCGCTTATCATACAAAATGCCAGGGTTACCTTACGCGATGTTTTGGAGGATCAGGGATACAAAAGGCGCCCAACTATAGATGCCGAGATTGTCTATAGAGAGAGATGGTTGTGGCCTTTTAAAAAAATTGTTGCCCTTCTTTTTGAAGGCAGCGCTGAGACCGGATACAGAACTGTTATCTGGGTTCAGAATGAAAAGTATTTAGATGACATGTACCGACTTGCTGCAAAAGTGAAGGGTCGTGATATCAAAATTGAATTTCGACCGCTTGTTTGAGCAATAAACAACAAAAGGCGCAACGGATAATGCCGGCGCTTTTTTATTGATTTATTTATAAAAATATGGTATTTTTATTCCAGTCGCAACCAAGGAAAGGAAATCATTGTGACAAATAAGAAATTCAGCGGATTGGGCACAGCGCTCATTACTCCTTTTAATGAAACCGGGGATATAGATTACGATATTCTGACTTTTCTTGTAAGACAACAACTTAAAGGCGGAGTCGATTTTTTGGTGCCTTGCGGTACAACCGGAGAATCGCCCACTCTTTCTCACAGAGAGCACCTTGAAGTTATAGAGCATACATTCTATGTAACAGATAATGCGGTGCCTATACTTGCCGGAACCGGTAGTAATAGCACACATGAGGCGGTTAGATTGACCCGGGAAGCAAAGAAACTAGGTGCTGATGGCTCTCTTGCGGTAGCGCCTTACTACAATAAGCCCGAACCGGCAGGACATCGTCATTATTACGAGAGTATTGCCGAGGTAGGACTTCCTGTAATTCTGTACGATATTCCCGGAAGAACAGGAAGAGGAGTACCCACCGAGCTAATTGTTGATCTGGCAAATGAGGGTGTTATTAAAGGTGTAAAATGGGCAAGCGGAGACCATAACCAGCTTGTGGACATAATAAATAATACACCTGAGGATTTTACGGTACTTAGCGGGGATGACGCCTACACTTATGGTCTTTTGGCTTTAGGTGGAAACGGTGCTATATCTGTACTTTCTAATCTGTTGCCGCAAGAAATGTCATCTATGGTTCAATTTGGCAGAGATCTGTCCTTTTCAAATGCGCTTGATCTGCACAATAGATACCTACCTT
>JAWVZY010000004.1:0-30674 GCA_033721955.1 Candidatus Spechtbacterales bacterium | reverse complement strand
GGCACTTTTAATTACTATGTTGCCGGGCAGGGAATCACACATAAACACAAAATTTACCCCGAACCCCTGACTTTGAAAACCCTCGCAAATCAATACTTTCCAACACCGGGCAAAATCGTACGAGCCCCTGCCACTACAGATAATTGAAGACAAATAAAAACGCCCAAAAGGGCGCCCTTCTTTGCTTTGTTGCCGGGCAGGGACTCGAACCCCGACTAACTGGACCAGAACCAGTCGTACTACCATTATACTACCCGGCAATATTGAATATTTTAACCTAGATTTACCGTTTTTTCAACTGTATACTTAAAACTTGAAAAATTATCTAAATTATTGTGAAATCCCTGGTATTTTGCAGTTTTTTACTGTTATAATAAAGATATTATATTTCTGGGGTTTTAGGAGGGCAAACCCATTAAAATGAAAGAATTTCTAACAAAAAGAATACTATTTGCCGCAACATTTGTGGCGCTTTTTATAT
Source organism: Candidatus Spechtbacterales bacterium (assembly GCA_033721955.1). GTDB lineage: Bacteria > Patescibacteriota > Minisyncoccia > Spechtbacterales > 2-12-FULL-38-22 > JAWVZY01. Next base: position 30,193 of record JAWVZY010000004.1, on the reverse strand, counting down.
TTTTTGCCTATCAATTACCAGGCCATGATGGAAATGGTAATTTTGTTGATTGGCCTGATGTTTTCCAGTGGCTTTTTGTGGGGCTGGTTATTTTCCTTTATGGAATGGGGGAGATGGAATATTCAATGAAGGCGGTTGCGGGAAATAAAATGAGAAGCGCCCTAAAGACACTAACCAATCATCCTATAAAGGGTGCGGGTGCGGGTCTTGTGACAACAGCTGTTATTCAATCTTCATCGGTTACTACAGTAATGCTTATTAGCTTTGTCTCAGCCGGTCTTTTGAGTTTTGCAAGAACCATACCTCCTATAATTGGCGCTAACATAGGTACAACTGTTACAGCGCAAATCGTCTCCTTCAATATCGGCATTCTTATTCCTATTTTACTTTTGACCGGCTTTGGCGCCATGAAGCTATTCAAAAGTCGCCAGAAACAAAGGGCGGGCAGAATATTTTTAGGTCTCGGTTTTCTGCTTTGGGGTATGGATATAATGAAAAATGCTATGGAGCCCCTGCGTGACTTCCAGCCCTTTATCGATCTGATGCTTCATATGGATAATGTGGTACTTGCAATACTTATAGCGGCTGTATTTACCGCTCTTGTGCAATCCAGTTCAGCAACTATAGGTATTATCATAGTTTTTGCCTCACAGGGCCTTATTTCACTTGAGGCAGGTATCGCTCTTATACTTGGTGCTAATTTAGGAACGACTATTACAGCGGTACTTGCCTCTATAGGTAAATCCAGAGGAGCTATACGTGTTGCGGCGGCACATGTTTTAATAAAGTTTTTTGGCATACTTTTATTTATCGGTTTCATACCTCAATTTGCCCATGCAGTAGAACTCGTAACTCAAACTACAAATACCTGGTTTAATTTTCACAGTGTAAGCAGTGGCTTGGCTCGCGAGGTAGCAAATGCCCACACTTTATTTAGTTTTACTCTTGCTATTTTACTTCTGCCATTTAGCAGGCAGATAGCACAGGTAATAGAGAGAATAATTCCCGAAAAAGAAAAAGAACAACCTCTCACTGAAACTAAGTATCTAATAGCTGAAGATAACATTGAAGACGCGCCCCTTGCCGCGATTGATGGAGCGCGCTTGGAGATAAATAGAATGGGAGAAAAGATAGACAAAATGTTCAAAGAAGTTTTGCCGGCTATTTTTGAAGGAGATAGAACATCATTAAAGAATATCGCCGAAGAAGATGACGCTGTAGATAAGCTATATCGCAAGATAGTTAAATACCTTTCAAAAATAAGGGCTCAGGAGCTTTCAGATGAATTATCTGAGGAACTAGATGATGTAACGGCAATTGCGCGGTACCTGGAACAAATAGGGGATATTATAGAAAATAATATTGTGCCTGCCGGGCTTAAGTTGGCTGAGAGAAATATTTTTATAAGCGATAAAACCCAGGAACTATTAACTAAACTTCATTCAGACGTGCATGATTCCCTGCACTTACTTCTTGAGGCCAATAAACTTTTGGCTACACATGAAGATAAAAAATTATCACTTCAAAGATCAAGAGATGTTGCTATACAAATAAAAAAGAAAAGAGATAATATAGAAGATGCCTCCGATGCCGTATTTGAAAGAACAGGTTCGCGCCTTACTAAGGCATATGCAGCAGAGGCCGATATTACAGAGGCCCTTACACGCGCCTATTACTTGGCCCGTAACGCCGCTAAAGTAATTGCTGACAAGTAAAAACTTGACATAAGGCGGTAGGTGGTATATTTTTATAATCAGTAGCAACAGGAAAAGGAGAACAATATGAAAGCTTTTACAAAAGAAAAAGAAGAGGCACCACAGGAGCAATTGCCGGAAAGCGTCCGGAAATATGCCAAGCTTATCGAGAGAGAGCTTGCTACACTTCCTGCTATGAAGGATACTAAGTTCGATACACCTGAGCGCCACCACAGAAGGTTTGTAGAGAGTGTTTTGAGGGGCATAGTTCATGGCAACAAGCCCAAGCGTCTTAACGGATTTTGGGTAACTGTAGCTGAAATTGGCGAAAAGGTGATTGAGGTTGAGTGCCCCGGTTGCCATCGCAGCCACCCTTTGCTTAAGTTTTCTTCAGAGCATGTAAGTGGCGATGGCAGATTTGTAGATTATTCATATACAACAAGTAATTCCGGCATTTATTGCCCCATTACGACAGATACGTGCTATATATAAATTCAGCCCTTTTATTAATGCCCTTGCTTTTTTAAGCGGGGTTTTTAATTATCATGCGGGCGCATAGCCGTTGAAATTAAATGCTTTTGCGTGTAATATGATAAGAGTGAATTAATACCATTAATTAATATTATTTATAATATATATGTTTTTAACAGAGAATCCATTAGTTTTTTCACTTATAGCTGCAGGGCTTTCAATGGTCTATGCCGCTTTTTTAGCGTTACGCATTCTTAAAGAGAAAACAGGAACAGAGCGCATGCAGGAGATAGCAAAAGCTATACAAGAGGGCTCTGTAGCTTTTCTTACACGTCAGTACAGAGCAGTTTCAATAGTTGCTCTTATTTTAACCGTTGGTATTTGGTTCTCACCCCTTGGAATGGGTGCGGCAGTCGGATTTTTAGTGGGAGCTATAGCATCCGCTCTTGCCGGTATCTTTGGCATGCTTATCGCGGTACGCGCTAATGTTCGCGTTGCTCACAAGGCAAGTAGCGGACTTTCGGGAGCTTTTAATCTCGCTTTTAAGGGAGGGGCTGTTACCGGTTTTGCTGTTGTGGGGCTTGCTCTCGCCTCCATTGTTTTAATTGCGAAACTTTTCGGCATAGAAGATCTCACACCTCTTATAGCCCTTGGCTTTGGTGGTTCTTTAATTTCAGTATTTGCCCGTCTTGGAGGAGGTATTTATACAAAAGCAGCTGATGTAGGTGCCGACCTTGTAGGTAAGGTAGAGGCCGGAATTCCCGAAGATGACCCAAGAAACCCCGCCGTAATTGCAGATAATGTAGGGGATAATGTAGGGGATGATGCGGGAATGGCCGCAGACCTTTTTGAAACATACGTTGTAACCACAGTAGCTGCCATGCTTTTAATTTCGCTTGCAAGACCTGAGCTTATATATGTACCGCTTCTTTTGGGAGCTGTAGCGGCGATCGCTTCAATAGTAGCTTCGGTATTTGTACGCATTAATTCATTTTCAAAAGCGCTTATGTCATGGCTTAGCGGCAAAGATGAGGCAGGCCGCATTATGAGCGCTCTTTATATTGGGGTATTTGCCTCAGCACTTTTTGCCTCACTCGGTTTTATGCATGTAATTACAGAGCCCGGCCTAAGAATAGCAGCCCTTGTTGGGATTGGAGTTACAGTAGCTATGGTGCTTATAACCGAATATTATACCTCAAAGCGTTTTCGGGCTGTTAAAGATATTGCAGAGGCATCAAAATCAGGTCACGCGACTAATATTATAGCCGGTCTTGCATACGGCATGGAGGCAACGGCTCTGCCTGTACTTGTTATAATAGGTGGAACTCTCGGAGCTCATGCCGCGGCAGGCCTTATAGGCGTAGCTATTGCTGCCGCATCAATGCTTTCACTGTCGGGTATAATTATTGCTGTTGATGCCTTTGGTCCAATTACAGATAATGCCGGTGGTATCGCTGAAATGTCAGAACTGCCCTCAGAAGTACGTGATGTTACAGACGCACTTGATGCCGTAGGAAATACAACAAAAGCGGTAACTAAAGGTTATGCTATTGCTTCAGCCGGACTTGCCGCACTTGTACTTTTTGTAGCTTTTCTTGAAGAATTTAAGGCGGGAGAAAATTTAGATTTTGTACTTGAAAATCCAAATGTTCTTGCCGGCCTTTTGGCAGGTGCCGCTGTCCCTTATCTTTTTGCTTCTTTTGCTATGCGCGCTGTTGGAAAAGCAGCCGGTTCTGTAATTGAAGAGGTAAGAAGGCAGTTTCGTGAAATGCCCGGTATTATGGAAGGCACTCAAAAACCTGATTATGCTCGCGCAGTATCTCTTGTTACAAATTCTGCGATTAAAGAAATGATAGTGCCCGCACTTTTGCCCGTTGTTATACCGGTGCTCATCTGGTTTACTATAGGTCCCGAAGGCCTTGGAGGCGCGCTTATAGGTGTAATTATCACAGGACTTTTTGTAGCTATTTCTATGACATCAGGAGGTGCCGCATGGGATAATGCTAAAAAATATATTGAAGAAGGCAATCTTGGCGGCAAGGGTTCAGAGGCGCATAAAGCCGCGGTAACCGGAGACACAGTGGGAGATCCTTACAAAGATACAGCAGGTCCCGCGATCAACCCTGTTATTAAAGTTATGAATGTGGTAGCACTTTTGCTTGTTAGATTTTTAAGGTAAATTTCCACATACAAAACAATTGACCTTTAAGCTTTTATTGCTGTATAATAAAAGTACTATGGAGAATACAGAAAATAAAAAAAATACAGGAATCAAAGGTTCGCTAGAGGGTATTTTAGACAATTATATGTTTACTCTCTTCCTGGCGCTCCTTAGCAGTATTGGTATTGCGTATTTTATACTGCAGGTAGGTCAGTTTGTGTTTATGCGCGATCTTAGCGCTTTAGCTTAAACTATACTTATAACAAAAAACTGAGCGTTCACGCTCGGTTTTTTGTTTGGTATAATAGATATATATGAAGATATCAAAACTTTCAAAAGGCAAAGAGTTTCCCGAAAAATTTAATGTCCTGGTAGAAATACCAAAGGGCTCTTCGGTTAAATATGATTTTGACCATGATTCAGGTCTTATAGAGGTGGATAGATTTATATCTTCGGCAATGGCATATCCTTTTAATTATGGCCATATACCCGAAACAGAATCAGGAGACGGGGATCCTTTAGATGTTATATTTATTGCCTCGCGTTCCGTACATCCCGGTGTAATTGTTAAGGCAAGGCCAATAGGAATGCTTGAAATGGAAGATGAAAGTGGCATAGATAATAAGATAATCGCTGTAGGTACTCATCATGTGGATCCATTTTTTATTAATGTGGATACCGTTGAAGATCTTTCCTCGGCAGTTAGAGAAGAAATTCGCCATTTTTATGAGCATTACAAGGAACTTGAACCTAAAAAGTGGGTTAAAATAAAGAATTTTCATGGAAAGGAGGTGGCGCTTGAAGAGATAAAGAAATCAGTAGATAAATAATAAATAATTATCCAAAAACAGCTCCTTGTAGGCGCTGTTTTTACATCTTATTATATATAGTATGGAAGGAATATTTCTAAATTTATTAGTTCTCAGTTTGGGTATATATTTGCTTATTAAGGCAGGCATGTATGTTGTGCGCTCCTTGTCTGCAATGGCAAGGTTTTTGCATTTTTCAGAATTTGTATTATCTTTTTTACTTTTATCTGTTGCAACATCATTGCCCGAGATTACAGTAGGTATAAATTCCGCACTTTCGGGAGTTCCTGAACTTTCTTTGGGCGATATATTAGGCACAAATATAGTAAACCTTACTCTTATAATGGGGTTTGTTTCTGTTATAGGTGGTGAAATGGAATTAAAGGATTATAAGCATTTTAAGGAGGGGAGAGTAATATCTTTTCTTTTTATATGCGCACCTTTGATTCTTCTTGTAGATGGTTCACTTTCACGTCTTGATGGTATATTTCTTTTAGTGTTTGCCGTTTTAAATGCTGTTAGAATGTTGGCAGAAAGAGATATAGTTATAAAAAAGAAGGCCTTTAGACCCCATTTAGCACCACATGCTGCCCATACAATTGAAACAAAAGAGGATTTTATTAAGAAGGCAGTAACATTTGCCTTAAGTGTGCCTATTCTTCTTTTTGCGGCATATCTTATGGTTGTATCTGTAACAAATATTTCACAGGAGTTTGGCATACCCGAGTTCCTCATTGGAATATTTGTTATAGGAATAGGTACATCATTACCGGAGCTTTCTATAGGTATTAGGAGTGTTAAGAGTGATAGAGATGGCGTCTCTTTAGGTGATTTATTTGGCTCAGCGGTTATGAACTCTACTTTAATACTTGGCATCGTATCTTTAATAGAGCCAATTTATCTTACAGCATATAATAATTACATAGTTACCGGAATATTTACAGTATTTGTAATTCTTCTTGCATTTATGTTTTTGCGGAAGAAAAGTTCAATTACGCGCAAAGAAGGAATTATTCTTCTTATTGTATATGCGGCATTTGTAACCACGCAAATAATAGTGTTTTAGAATGTTTTTAATCTTTGGAAATCTAACTCTTTTAGCCCTGGGTATATTTGTGCTTATAAAAAGCGGGGTTTTTGTTGTACGCGCGTTATCTGTTATGGCTCGCTATCTTGGCGTTTCTGAGTTCACCATTTCCTTTGTTTTAATGGCTTTTGCCACATCACTACCCGAACTCGCCGTAGGTGTGAATGCCGCTTTGTCTAAAAGTCCCGATCTGGTGCTTGGAAATGTTATAGGAAGTAATATAATAAATTTAACTTTGGTATTAGGTCTTATTGTTGCTGTTGCAGGTCAAATAAAACTTAAGGATCACGAGCATTTCACAGAGAGGCGCATATATAACTTTGTTCTTATAATGTCGCCCCTTGTGCTACTAATAGACGGTACTCTTAGCCAGATAGATGGAATTATACTTCTTTCACTTTTTGCGTGGGATATGTTTCGCGTTTTTAATCTTAAAGAAGTTTTAAATAATAAAAAAAGAACTCCTCACCCCTCTGCCGCAGAAGAAACCCTTGAGGAGGCTGTTGAAGAATTTGAAGAAACTTTAGGCCATTTCTTTAAAAACTTAGCTATGTTTATAGTAAGCACCGCTATACTTGTAGCCTCATCTTATGCTATTGTTTGGTCTGCCGAAAACATTTCAATTGAGATAGGAGTCCCCGCCTTAATTATTGGTCTTTTTATAGTGGGTCTTGGAACATCATTACCTGAGCTTGCATTTGGCCTTCGAAGCGTAAAAGAAGGTACTGCTGATATGTCAGTTGGGGGTTTATTTGGCTCAAACGCTCTCAATTCCACGCTTGTACTTGGCGTAACCGCTTTAATTTATCCTATAACAGTGACAGACGGTATTTTATGGACAGGTGGTATATTTATGACCGTATCAATACTTGCAGCTTTTCATTTTTTACGCACAAAGGATTATTTGGCACGACAGGAGGGACTTATTTTAATAGTTATATTTGTAATATTTATAGTTACAGAACTTACTAAAACTTGTTGTAAGTATTTTTAGGGGCTTTACGTCTTTTATTTGTAGAAAGGGCCGCTGTCGGCGGCCTTCACTCGTTCTTCATAGGCTATGTTATAATGAAGATACAGTGATAAAACTATAGTAATTAACATATTTTAAGTGTTCACTATGAAAAAACTTATTATTTTGCCGTTATTGGCAATATTTTTAATGGGAGGTTCCGCTTTTGCCCAATCAACAAGCGGTGATGTTCAAGGATCTGCTGAAGTTAATTTGCCTGATCCGGGCATAACACCGGATAGCGCTTTCTATTTTGTAGATAGCTTTTTTGACGCCATGAAGGTATTTTTTGCCTTTAGTGCTGAGGCAAAAGCAAACGCTTATTTGGATATAGCTGCCGAAAAAACTGCTGAAGCCAAAGCTATGGCAGAGCAAGAATCTGAGGAGGCCTTTGAAAAAGCAAGAGCTAAATATGAAACTAATATAGAGAAGGCCGAGGCAAAAATGGAGGAAATTAAGGCAAAGAATGAAACTCGTGCCGAAGTTGTGGCAGAACGCATAGCTACAGTTACACAAACTCATGTAGATGTGCTTGTTCGTGTTTCAGCTAATCTACCCGAGGCCGCTTCAGGAGGTATTAATACTGCAATTGAAGCAAGTCGCGAGGCAAGGCAGCGCACTGTTGATCGCTTGAATAATTTGTTGGATGGAGTTAATTTATCTCCTGACATGGAAGGTTCCGCTGAGGGCGAAGTTGAAAGTGAAAGCCCTGATGAGGGCACAGAAACAACAATGGAGGGTGAAGCAGAAGGTGAGGCAAGCATGGAAAGCGATGGCGGCACATCAGTTGAGGTAGAAGGTGAGGCAGGCGTTGAGGTTACCACAGAGAGTGAAGAAGAAAGCAGTGAAGAAACCAGTGAAGAAAGTGGCTCTGAGGGCGATACAGGTACAGTAGAAAATGTTGTTGTAACCTATACAGATTCAGGGTATTCTCCTGCTATTGTAAATATTAAAGCAGGCAGCACTGTTACATTTATGAACGAAAGTTCCAGAGGCATGTGGACAGCAAGTGACGTACACCCCACACATACGCTCTATGAAGGCACAGCGCTAAATACTCACTGCCCGGATAGCGATAATTCTTCCTTTGATTCATGTGAATCAATTTCTTCAGGTGGTAGCTGGTCATTTACATTTGAAAAATCCGGTAGTTGGGATTATCACAACCACGTTAGGGCTAATCATGGAGGAACAGTAGTAGTGGAATAACAGTTGAATTTCCACAGTTTATGGAAACTATAAAAAAAGAAAACAATACTTATTTTCTTCGCTTAGATCCCGGGGACGAGTTTATCTCCTCTGTCCGGGATTTTTGCATTGAGAATAAAATAAACAGCGGCTGGCTTGAGGCCATCGGTTCAACAAAAGATCTTGAGCTTGCTTATTTTAATTTGGATAAAAAAGATTACGATACGACAGATTTCGCTGAGTTTCTTGAAATATTAACTATTTCAGGGAATATTGCCCTAAAGGATGAAAAACCTTTTGTCCATGCCCATGGCCTTTTTGGCAGGGCAGACATGAGTACAATTGGCGGACATGTTAACCGATGTGTAATTTCAGCAACTTGTGAGGTAATGCTACATGCAGGCGAGGATAAAATGCGCCGTGAGTTTGATGACGAAACAAATTTACACCTATTAAAATAAAATGTTTTCTTCAGGCGGAAGTAAAAAAGGCATATATTTAGATTATGCTGCTACCACCCCGGTTTCTAAAAGGGCACAGGAGGTGATGGAGCCGTATTTTTCAGATGTGTTTTACAATCCATCATCTCTTCATATTCCCGGCCAGAAAGCTCGGGGTGTTTTAGATAAAGCCCGCCAGGCCATAGGAGATATAATTGAAGCAAGCTGGAAAGAGATTATTTTTACTTCTTCCGCCACCGAAAGCATTAATCTTGCTCTGCGTGGCATAGTTAAGGCATCAAAACAAGAAAATCCCCATATAATTACTACAAACATTGAACACAGCGCCGTTTTAAGCACATGTCGTGACCTTGAAAAAGAAGGGGTGGAGGTTACATATTTACCTGTAGACAGCGAGGGTTTTATAAGCGCCGGACAGGTAAAAGAAGCACTTAAAGAAAATACTGTTTTAGTATCTGTAGGTTATGTAAATAATGAAATAGGCACTATACAGCCTGTAGTTGAGATAATGGAAACAATTCGCGAACATAGAATGGCACAAGCTAAAGGGGCTTATGCGCTTTTTCATACGGATGCCGTGCAAGCCGCAAATTATTTAGATATAAATGTAAAAAATTTGGGAGTAGATCTTATGACTATATCATCTCATAAAATATATGGTCCAAAGGGTGCCGCGCTTTTATATAAAAAAGAAGGCGTTGAGCTTGCTCCTATAATTACAGGAGGTGACCAGGAAAGAGGTTATCATTCAGGCACAGAAAATCTACCGGCAATAGTTGGGTTTGCCGAAGCCCTGAAAGAAACCCAAGAATTAAAAGAAAAGGAAAACTCTCGCCTAAAGGAGCTCCAAGACCTTTTTATCAAAAAAATATTAGATAATACTTCAGGCGTGGCATTGAACGGTTCGCGTGAAAATAGAGTGCCCAATAATATAAGCTTATGTTTTGAGAGCAAAGATACCGAAACTCTCTTACCGGCCTTAGATGAAGCAGGTATTTACGCATCAAGCGGTTCTGCCTGCAAGAGCAGAATACCCGAGCCCTCCCATGTTATAGAGGCGATAGGTAAAAAAGATTGTGCTCGCAGAACTATACGCTTTAGTTTAGGTCGTTCCACAACCAATAAAGATGTAGAGCGTGCTCTAAATGGTATAATAAAAATAAGTAAATAAATAATTGCTATAAAGCAAGGAATTTATTATGGCAGAATCTAAAAAGAGTAAATCTTCCAAAAAGAAAAGTAAAACTTCTAAGAAAAAGCCGGCTTCTAAAAATAAGGAAGCTGATAAAGCAGAGACAAAAGAACAAAAGAAGGAATCTCAGGAAATTAGGAAAATTATAGCAAAGCAAGTTAAGGAAGTAGTATTAAACTCTGCAACAGCCATACTTATACTATCTTTTGTATTTGGTTTTGCGGGCGGTATACTTGGGTTTTTTTACGCTCCTATGATGTTATCGACAGATACGCTTCAAGGTATTTTGCCTCATATGTATTATGCCCAGGAAGAACAGCAGGATATAAATAAAGAGGAGTTTACTCTAAAAAACAGAGAAGATGCGATAGTACAAGTTGTGGAAGATGCAGCTCCTTCAGTTGTTAGTGTTATAGCTACAAAAGATCTGCCTATAGTAGAGAGATTTTATTATAATCCTTTTGGAGAGTTTTTTCCTGAGTTTGAGATACCGCAATATCGCCAGAGGGGAACTCAAGAGCAACAGATATCTGCCGGCACCGGATTTGTCGCCGGAGAGGGCTTAATTGTTACAAATAGACATGTTGTAGCAGATACTGAGGCAGAATATACAGTTGTAACTACAGAGGGTGAGCGCCTTGATGCTACGGTTTTAACCCGCCACCCTGTAGAGGATCTTGCTATTTTGCGCGTTGAAGGCCTTGATCTTCCCGCACTACCTATGGCGGATTCTGCTCGCTTAAAAATAGGGCAAACAGTTATTACAATAGGAAATGCTCTTGGGGAGTTTGATAACACAGTATCGGTTGGAGTGATTTCGGGACTTCATAGAACACTTACTGCTTCAGGCGCCGGGGTAGAAACAGAGGTTTTGCGCGAGGTAATCCAGACAGATGCCGCTATAAACCCGGGAAATTCAGGAGGACCCTTGTTGAATATTGACGGGCATGTTGTCGGAGTGAATGTAGCGAGAGCCGCGCAGGCAGATAATATAGGTTTTGCAGTGCCTGTTAATAGAATAAAAGATTCGCTTCAACAGGCAAAAGCAACGGGCGAAGTAAACTATCCCTTCTTGGGAGTTAGGTATATATTAATAACTCCTCAAATTGCTGAAGAGAATAATCTCCCCTATGATTACGGAGCACTTATCGTGAGAGGTCAGAGCAGTGGGCAAATTGCTGTTGTGCCGGGTTCAGCTGCCGACAGGGCGGGTATAACCGAAAATAATATAATTTTAGAGATCAATGGAGAGCGCATTACTCAATCAAATACTTTAGCTACGCTCATTAGTGAATATAGCCCTGGTGATACTGTAACACTTAAGGTTTACCAGGCAGGAGAGGAGGTTAATATAGAGGTTGAACTAGGGGAGAGACCATAGGACCTTGTATTTTAGCACTCGCTTGCGTTGACTGCTAAAATATGTTATATTGCAGTAAATCTAACTAAAAATTATATAGCATGCAAAATTTTACACAATATGCCCAAGAGGCATTGCAAAAAGCACAAGAAGTTAGCCAGGAAAAAAGCCATCAGCAGGTATCTGAACTTCACTTACTTTCAGCGCTTCTCAAGCAGGATGGCAGTATTGTGCGCACTATTTTAGATAAGTTTGCCATAGATACAAGTGAACTTGCTAAAAAAATTGATTCAGAACTCAATAAATTACCTCGCATAATAAGCCCCATAGGGCCAAACGTAAATACAATGCCTTTTGGCCAGCTTTATGTTACCCAGGAGCTTGCAAAAATACTTGCTCGCTCACGCGAAGAGGCAAAGAAATTTTCCGATGAATATATAAGTGTTGAGCATTTGTTTTTAGCTCTGGTAGATACACCCGGTAAAGCACGCGATATCTTAAAGCAGGCAAGCATGGTGGCTGGTTCCGCTATGGGGGGCTCTACAGCAAAACAACTTAATTATGAAAATACCCTCAAGGTGCTGGGTGATCTTAGAGGAGGTGTGCGTATTACAGATCCTCATCCGGAGGCAAAGTTTCAGGCACTTGAAAAATACGCTCGCAATCTTACAGAGATGGCGCGTCAGGAAAAATTAGATCCTATAATTGGGCGCGAAGATGAAATACGAAGAGTAATGCAGGTATTAACACGAAGAACAAAGAATAACCCCGTTCTTATTGGTGAGGCCGGAGTTGGTAAAACAGCTATAGTTGAAGGTCTGGCTCAAAGAGTTGTCGCGGGTGATGTTCCCGAATCTCTAAAAGATAAGCAACTTTTGTCCCTTGATCTGGGTTCTCTAGTTGCGGGCACAAAATACAGAGGAGAGTTTGAAGATCGTCTCAAGGCCCTTCTAAAGGAGCTTGAAAAGAGCGCGGGCCGCATTGTTTTGTTTATCGATGAATTACACACAATTGTAGGTGCCGGAGCCGCCGAGGGGTCAATAGATGCTTCAAATCTTCTAAAGCCCGCGTTAGCCAGGGGTGAGCTTCATGCTATAGGTGCCACTACCACAAAAGAATATCAAAAATATATTGAAAAAGACCCCGCACTTGAGCGCAGGTTCCAGCCCGTTTATGTAGCAGAGTCCAGCGTTGAAGATACTATAGCTATTTTGCGCGGAATTAAAGATAAATACGAAGTGCACCATGGTGTGCGCATTACAGATGCAGCTATTATGGCTGCCGCCAAGTTATCACATAGATATTTGCCGGGTAGATTTCTTCCTGATAAGGCAGTAGATCTTATAGATGAGGCGGCAAGCGCGCTTCGATTAAGCATTGAAAGCCATCCTGAAGAATTAGATAAATTACACAGAAAAATACGTAAACTTGAGGTAGAAAAACAGGCCTTAAAACAGGAGAAAGATAAGCGCTCAAAAGAAAATCTTAAAAAAATAGAGAAAAAACTTGCAGATACAAAAGAAAAGGCCCGCGCTCTGGAGCGCAAGTGGCGCAATGAAAAAGATCTCATTGAAGAGATACATGATCTCAAAAAAGAAATAGATGAACAAAAACAAATGGCAGAAATTGCCGAACGTTCAGGAGAGCTTGAGCGTGTTGCCGAAATCCGCTATAGCACTATTCCTGAAATGGAAAAGGATCTGCGCGATTCTGAAAAAGAACTTGCACGCCTTCAAAAGAACGGCAGGATTATGCGCGAGGAAATTAAAGAAAATGATATTGCCGGAATTATTTCTCGCTGGACAGGTATACCTGCCAGCCGAATGTTGCAGGAAGAAATGGAGCGTCTTTCAAAAATGGAAGACAGATTGCGCAAGCGCGTAATAGGGCAGGATGAGGCAATCACAGCAATCTCTAATGCTATACGCAGAAATAGAGCGGGAGTGGGAGAGATAGATAGGCCAATCGGTTCATTTGTATTTCTCGGCCCTACAGGCGTTGGAAAGACAGAGCTTGCAAGGGCTTTGGCTGAGTTTCTATTTGATGATGAAAGCGCTATGATACGACTGGATATGTCAGAATATATGGAGCGCCACGCGGTTAGCCGTATGATTGGTTCACCTCCCGGATACGTAGGCCACGAAGAGGGCGGCCAGCTTACAGAACGTGTTAAGACACGCCCTTATAGCGTTATACTTTTGGATGAAATAGAAAAAGCTCATCCTGAGGCCTTTAATATTCTTTTGCAAATTTTAGATGACGGCCATCTTACAGACGGCAAGGGTCGTAAGGTTGATTTTCGCAATACAGTTATAATTATGACCTCAAACTTAGGAAGTGATTATATAAAAAATATTTCAAAGCTTGGGTTTGATGCTGTTGAAGAAACAGGTGCTAAGGGTGAAAAAGAAATATCTAAGGAAGAGAAGGTAATGCGTGAGAAAGTAATGGGCGCGGTTCGTGATCGCTTCAAACCGGAATTTCTTAACCGCTTGGATGAGATAATAATATTCCATCCTCTCAGCAAGCAAATGCTTGCAAAAATAGTAGATATACAGCTTGATCAGATGCTCTCCCGCCTTAAAGAACGCGATATAAAAGTGCGAATAGGCAAGGGTGTTAAGGAATTTATTGCTGAAAAGGGTTACGATCCTAATTTTGGTGCCCGACCTCTCAAGCGCTCTATTCAAAAACATATATTAGATCCGCTTGCCAAGAAGCTGATAGAAAAGAATATCCAGCATTATGCTAATGTTTCAGTTACTAAAAAAGGCAGTAAGTTAAATATTCGCGTAACTCAACCTAAGGCAGCAAAAGAGACAGCTGCAGTAAGCTAAGTTGATCTGTAAATTAGATTAAAAACCCGCGTAACGTGCGGGTTTTTTAATATTGAAATAAATATATTTTTATGGTATTTTATATTCGACCTGAATCCTAAGTTATGTAAAGGAGATAAGTATGGCTGATGTGAAGATGGTATATGGAGCGCCGCCCCGCCCAAATGGCAGGCCCATGCTCCTTAGTGAAATTGAAGATGCGCAAAAAGTGAATCCTGATTTTGAACCCGGCTGGCAAGCTACTGAGCAGGGTTATATAAACGAGCGTTTTGGCGCGCGTTTGCACGTTGCAGTTTGCGATGAAGAGATGAACCCCAAGTTCGACAAGATAGTGATGGTCTCATCCGGTGCCGGCACTTGCCCCTGGGGCATTGACCCGGGTGGCAATGTGCGCGTGGCCCTTCAATGGTCCTTTCGGGAAGTGATTCGCAGGGTAGACAGGCCTTATGAGGCATTTGAAGATCTTAACACGGATGATTACGGTGTTTGGTCTCTTGAGACCCCGCGTGGCTTCAATAAGAGTGCGCTTAGCGATACAGAAGACACGGCAGTTGAAGAATTAGCTGAGGAGACCGGCTATGGTGAGCCCAAGCGCGTTCAGTTGCTTGGCACTTATGTTCCCGACACCGCCTTTGACGCGGTGCCCATACCTATATACGCGGTACAAACAGAGATAGTCCCGCCCGATCCCTCTCTTCTTGAGTTGGATCCGGGTGAGGAATTTGGCGGAGTTATCGGCTGGGTAACTTTAGATGAAGTTACAAAGCTTGTGGCCGATCAAGCCATCACTTGCGGTTATACCCTTGCCTCGCTCTCACAGTTCAAGGCAGCGGTTGAATTAGACCGGCTTATAGGCCTCAAAGAGGCAGAAGTTCTCTAAAATAGCACCTTAAACTTAAAACCCCTCATAACGAGGGGCTTTTTTATACTCCGTAGGTTGGCGTATCTAGGCCGAATTTTTTGAAATATTTATACGCGCTTGAAAGATGTATGCGTGTGTATTTATTGAACATAGCTTTAAGTATGTTGCGCGTTCGGCTTGCTTTGCCGTGGAAGTGGTACATATGCGCGTAGGGGTAGTACATTACCTTGTATCCTGCCTCCCAAATTCGGCGGCAAAGGTCAACATCTTCCATATACATAAAATAACGCTCATCAAAAGTTCCTATTTCATCTATTATTTTTTTGCGGGTTAAAAGGGCAGAACCCATAAGCCAATCTACCTCCGTGGGTCTTTCGCGCAATTCAGGGGCATGTTTTAGTTCAAATTTTTCAATTGCCTTTTTGCCTACGGGTAATTTACCCAAAGGCGTTCTTCTATAAAGTATAGTTAGGGGAGTATAGAAACGAAACGCGGATGATTGGTGTGTGTTATCAAAATTTAAAAGTCGGGGCCCTGCAATACCTACTTCGGGATTTTGCTGTACAAAGCTCAATAGTTTATTTAATTCCTCGGGCCTGGGTATTACAAAATCAGCGTTCATTGTAAATACATATGTGCCCTGCACTATTTTCCACGCGCGGTTTACACTTCTGCCGAATCCTATATTTTTTGGTTCTTTTAGGAAAATAAAATCGCTAAATTCCATATCCATAAGCTCTTTTGTTTCGGGAATTGTCTCGGAGTCAGTTACAATGACTTCTGCTGTGCCTCCCTTTGCTTCAAAATCCTCTTTCCATTTGCGCACATAACCCAAAGCCATCCTCAATACTTGGGGACTTTTGTAATGATTTACTACTACTGAAACGTCAACTTTACTCATTTTAGATTGAAATTGAAGAATTCTCAGCTACAATAACGCGTGTTGTCTTTGGTGTTTCGTGTTCGGCGTTGCTTATAATGCTATGTTCTCCGATAATACTGTCAGATATTTTTCGCTTACTGGTAATGGCCGCATGCTCATATACAAGAGAATGCTCAATATGAGCTCCGTGCATTTCAACTTTATTACCTACAGATGTATAAGGCCCTATGTAGCTGTCTTTTATCAGGCAATGTTCACCTATTACAACAGGCCCCCTTATCACGGTTCTACCTCCTACTTTGGTGCCTTCGCCAATTTTAACATTACCTTCTATACGCACCGAATTTTCTATTTTGCCATTTATTTTCCGCTCAATCGTATCAAGTGCCATAGCATTTCCCTCAAGCAGATCTGATGCACTGCCCCTGTCTTTCCACCAATGCTTAATTTCATGCCACTCTACATTATAGCCGTTTTGCACAAGCCATGTATGCAAGTCAGATATTTCATAACTGCCCCTAAAGCTGGGTTGAATATAGGGATATGCGTTGTGTACATTTTTATCATAAAAATAAAGCCCCGCAACAGCATAATCACTCTTGGGTTTTATCGGGCGCTCTTCAACGCGTACTATATTTTGGTTTTTATCTAACACGGGTACGCCAAAACGCTCCGGTCGGGGAACTTTTGCCAGAGCCAAAAGGCAATTGGCATCTGTTTTTTGGAACTTGTCTACAAGGGGTTTTAGGTCCTCATTTACAATATTATCTCCCAGATACACCATAAACGGATCATCTCCCAAAAAATCCTGAGCGCAATAAACTGCGTGCGCTATTCCTTTCTCTCCTCCTACCTGGGGAATATATGTAATATTTACATCCCAGCGTGAACCATCACCCAATACGCGTTGTATTTCAGCATTACCTTCGCGCACAACAACACCTATATCATTTATACCTGCTTCAGCCACTTTTTCTACTGCATAGAAAATAAGCGGCTTGTTTGCAAGTTCAAGCAGGTGTTTATTTTTTATGTGTGTCAGGGGGCGTAGGTGGGAACCTGTGCCGGCTGTAATAATTGCTTTCATTATTTTTATATGTATTTGCTAAATTCTTTATCTCTCTCTCGAATTGCATCAACCCATGTCAAATTATTTTGGTACCATTGTATGGTTAGGGCAATACCTTCTTCAAAAGAAGTGCTTGTATCCCAGCCGAGTTCTTCTTTTATTTTTCCCGCATTTAGTGAATATCTCAGGTCGTTTCCGGGGCGGTCATCAACAAGTGTTACTAAGTTTTCGGGTTTACCCAGAGAACGGAGAACGGTCTTTGCTATTTCATGAGTATTTTTTTCTTCATCTGCTCCAATATTATAAACATCGCCAACGGTTCCTTTATGAAGAATAAGATCAAGTGCCTCACAATGGTCGCGCACAAATATCCAGTCCCTAACGTGCTGTCCATTGCCGTGCAATGTAATTGGCTGGTTGCGTAGCGCGCGAAATAGCGCGTTGGGTATTAGTTTTTCGGGGTGTTGGAAAGGCCCGTAGTTATTGGAACAATGCGTTACTATAACAGGCACTTTATAAGAATTATGGTAAGCCCTGCATAGGTGGTCACCTCCCGCTTTTGCTGCCGCATAAGGCACATTGGGTTGGAATGGCCACTCTTCATGGAAGCTTTCTGTGGATTCAAGTGATAAACTTCCATAAACTTCATCTGTAGATACATGTACAAACCTCTCTACGTGGTTATTGTTTTTTACCGCCTCAAGAATCGAGTGCGTGCCCAAAACATTTGTGCGCACAAATTCACCGGCATCAAAAAGCAAACTGCGCGTTACATGTGTTTCAGCCGCAAAGTTCACCACATAGTCAATATTTTCTTCTTTTACTACTTTATCCACCTTTTGAGCATCTGCGATATCTCCTTTTATAAATTTATATCTGGGGCTTTTTTCAACATTGCGCAAATTTTCCAGGTTACCCGCGTAAGTTAGCTTGTCATAAACTACAACCTCATAATATGGATATTTCTCAAGCATATAATGCACAAAGTTGCTTCCAATAAATCCGGCACCTCCGCATACCAGAACTTTTTTGCGGGGCAATATGCCCTTTTCTGTAAAATGCTTTTCTAAATTCTCAGGCTCCTCTCCTGTAAGGTGCGCCGCTTCATCTATATTTATGTGTCCCTCATTAAAAAGCCGGGTCGCCAGACCTATCTTTGGGTTATTTATTTCCGGGGCTCTTTTTGGCGTCGTTTCTCTTAATTGATCGTCTGTTTCAAGTGGTTGTATTTCTATAGACATAGGTTTTATTAGTTATTATTTCAGTTATTATTTTTAACGTAATATTGTATATTACACCAAAACATTAAGGTATGGCAAGTTTACAAATTAATAGTTTATTGTTTGACTTGGCCCATGCCATTTGCTATAAACTAAACAGTCAATATCCGGGAGGTTTATTATGCAGGTAAAAGGTAATGTGGTTACAGGTAAAGAATTAGGAGAACTTGTAGCTGAAGCGGCAAATTCTCCCCGCAGGCGGATGAATCTAAATATGCACGAAGATGATGAAGATGTCAACTTTTTCTTTAGTACCATACTGCACGATTCTTATATAAGGCCTCATAGGCATAATGATAAGCATAAATATTTACAGATAATCCGTGGCAAGCTCCTTCTTTTGGAGTTTGATGATACCGGCAATATCATAAAGCAAGCTGTTTTTGATTCAAATAACGTATCTCTGCATCCTTCAGCCGGTTCTAAACCCCTGGCATATAAGATTCAAAAGGGTTCATGGCATACAATTTTGGCTTTATCCAGTGTTGTGGTTGTGCTTGAGGTAAATAGTAGTTTTAACAATTCCGATATTCCACAAGATCTTGCCCCCTGGGCACCCGCTGAGGATGATCCGGCGAGCAAGATGTATATAAAAGGCCTGAGGGCATTGGCCCCACGCTAAAAGTTCTTTTATAAACCCCCGTTAGTGGGGTTTTTTATTGACCAAAACACATATTTTTGCCAGTATAATTATATATGAAGGTAGCTATTATAGGAGCCGGAGGTCTGTTGGGCTCTGAGCTTGCAAAAGTTTTTACTGATATAAAGCCCTATCTTTTAGATAGGGGTAATTTAGATATTACAGATAAGGCGCAGGTAGATAAGATAATAGATCACATAAAACCCGATCTCATAATAAACGCGGCAGGTTATACCGCGGTGGATGATGCCGAAGACAATAAAGATATCGCGATGGCTGTAAACGGCCATGCGGTTGGATATATAGCAAAAGCAGCCAAAAAACACGGCGCTACAGTTGTACATTATTCTACGGATTATATATTTGAAGGCGATAAAAAAGAGGGTTACAGAGAAGATGATAAGCCCGCAAAAGAACCTCCAAGCATTTATGGCGCCTCAAAATTAATGGGGGAGCGTGAGCTTCAAAAAAACACAGACAATTTTTACCTTATAAGAACATCCTGGGTTTTTGGGCCCGGCGGGAAAGATTTTATAGATACAGTACTGAGATTATCTGAAAGGGGCGAGATGCGCATAAAAAACGATGAGCACGGCAAACCGACTTATGCTAAAGACCTGGCGCAGGCAACACGAGCCCTGGTGTTTGAAAGAATGCCTTATGGCACTTACCATATAGTAAACGAGGGTCCTACAAACTGGCATGAATACGCCCAAACCATTGTGGAATTTGCGGGCAAGATAAAAAATTGGCCGGAGGAAAAATATCCAAAAATTGAGCCCGTAAGCGCCGAAGAATTTGCCGCAAAAGCTCCCCGTCCTTCATATTCAATTTTATTAAATACTAAATTTGTAAAACTTCGCCCATGGCAGGAGGCACTGGAAGATTATTTAGGTTATGATATAGATAAGGATATCCATACAGCGTAAGGTATAAATTTTTATTTACCATGAAACAAAGCGTATCAAAACAGGATTTAGAGCAAGTAGCAGAAAAAGCCGCCGAAAGCCCCCGGCGCCGGCTTAACTTAAACATGCATGAGGACGATGAAGATGTAAATTACTATTACAACGTGGTTTATAAAGATGCCTATATGCAGCCCCACATACACAGAAACAAGCATGAATACTTTCATATAGATGAGGGCACAATGTATCTTGTAGAGTTTGATGGCGAGGGCAATATCATAAACAAAGTGCTTATGAGCGCCGAAAAAGACCTGCAGTATGAGGCCGTACGTTCATATAAAGTATTAAAGGGCACCTGGCATACAATAGTAATAGCAAGCGAAAGGGCAATAATGTTTGAGGTCAAAAGCGGCCCATATGACCCTTCAGTAAAAGAAATGTCTACATTCGCTCCCGCCGAAGATGATGAGGGAGCAGAGGAGTACTTACAAACCCTTCGCAAGCAGTTAAATATATAACACTGCTAAACTTTGCTTTATCCCGCATTTCAGTGCGGGTTTTTGTTTACACAGAACTTATGCGATGGTAAGCTATTTTTAGCTCGTTTTATAAAGGAGGCCACAGTGTCTGATGCAACTATAACCTTTTTAATTGTTTTTTCCTTTACAGTTTTATTTCTGCTTTTTGCCATTATAGGCATTTATTTAACTGAATCGGCAAAACAAGCTAATACAAGAAAAGAAAAAATCCGCGTGCACAGAAAAGGCAGGGCAAAGCGCCTTTTTTGCCGGGAAGATAAAAACACAGAGCCGTATTTAGTTTTCCACCTGGTAAGCGAAGAGGCAGATCTTGAATCACTTACCGGCTACAGAAAGGCATCTACAGAAGAGGCCTTTGCTACAGCCAAAATAGGCGGCCTCTATAATGCCACTTTCAGGCGCGATAACTGCGGTTGGCGCGTAGAAGAACTTAGCGCAATATAAAAACTATACGACCTATAAATTTTATAGGTCTTTTTATTTACACAAAAGCAGGTGAGTGGTATATATAGTTATAGTTCTCAAAAACTAAGGAGGTCACAATGATGACCGATGTTGTAAATATCACTCCGGAACTTAATAACTGGTTTCCGGTCCTCTTACTTTTTTTAACGTTGTTTTTTGGTACGCTGGCGGCAATTGTTTCTATTTGGCTGGCAATAAAAACATATAGAGAAACTAAAACCGCAAATACCAAAAATGTCTGTATACGTGTGAACAACAAAAACTTATATACAGATCCATTTGAGCAGGACCTGGTAACCCGCTATGTAGTTGTTCAATTTCTTGAAAGCGATAATTCCTACAAAAGAACCAAGGCATTTCGCCTTTTTACCGATAAAGATACACACAAAGACATAGTAATTGGCAGGACTTATGATGCCACGATTCACCGCAAGTCCTGCGGTTGGCACATTACAGAACTCAAAGCACTTAGTTAAGCCCTCAAAAGAGGGCTTTTATATTGTACGGACTTGACAACTTTTTGTTGTTAATATAACCTGTTAAGCGTTTTAGAGCATCACTTGTTCAAATGGTATAATGGAATTAATGGATGACCTTAAGAAAAAAATTGAAAGAAGAAAAAAGTTCCAGGGAGATGGCCCGGATTGGCTTGGCTATGCCATTGTAATTTCTATTGTTTTGGTAGGTGGGTTTTTCATTTTAAGCCAAATTGATGCCTTTAATATACAAAACGACGCGGAAGAACAACAAGCAAGAATGATATCTGAATATAAAAAGAACTTAGCAGATCCGGATAACACACCGGAGGCAGTTTATAAGCGCGCAAGGCAGGCTCTCTTAAATAATGACCTTGAAGGAGTTTTAGAAACAATACACCCTGATGCAATGTGGAAATATGAGGACGGCTTAAGAGAAGCAGCTGCAGAAGGAAGGTTGCCTGAGGCAGGAAAACGATTGACACCTCTTAAGGAAAGAGTTTCTGAATATGGCGAATTTATAAAAGTTGTGAGGTATACGATTGAGCCAATTCCCGGAAACGAGGATTTAGATCTACTTGAAGGTTATAGTGAGTCAGTAGAATTTACTCGTAATAAAAAAGGCATATGGAAAATAAGTTCAATTTAGCGCTTAAAATAATTTTAATATTCGGCTTGGGAACCGCTCTAATAGGCGGTTTTTATGTAGCTCAGGCATATAGTCCCCATACCACGCACTCACCTTTGGCTGAGAGCTCTGTAGAATTGTATAATAATTTTTATCCTCAAGATAAATTAAACCCGCAGGAGGCCGAATGGATAGTCAAGGGTGCGGCAGATGAAGATAGTCCCTTCTTGCGTCCGCTAAATCATTTTTATGATCCTGTAAATAACGGTGGCCTTGAAGGTTATTTGTCTTCAAAAGAGTGGGCTCATAGCCCAAAAGCTCAGGCAGGTATTGGCGGTAATTATACCTGGGAAGAAGCTCTCAGTGCCTATAAAAGAGGGGATAGAGAAAAAGCATACAGAGCCCTGGGCCAGGTAATGCATCTTATACAGGATTCGGCAGTTCCCGCGCATACAAGAAATGACCCCCACCCCCATGGTGAAGATCTATACAATGGCCCCGATCCCTACGAGCAGGGCGTAAAAGAATTTGGTCAACCCTCTCTTTTGGGTCTTTCGCCTATAATATATTCAGATATAGATATATATTTTGATAGAACCGCTCATTATACAAACAGTCATTTTTACAGCAAAGATAGTATCGGTTTTTACAGCGAGCCTGTGCCTGTTCGTATAGATGGTAATTATATTTATGGAAGAGATGATAAAGGTGAGTATAAGCTTATAAAATATGAAGGAAAACTCAACACTAAGTTATTTGGTGGTAATATACTTTTTTATTTAAATGACCCTCTCGTCCTACAAGATTATTGGAGTCGCCTCGCACCCTTTGCTATAGAAAATGGCGCAGGAGTCATAAAGTTATTTCACGATAGCGTGTATAAAGAGGTGGTTATTCACGGAGAAGAGGCAAGTTTCTGGGACAAGACAATAGATTTTGTTGGCAATGCTTATGATAATATCTCTTCAGCTTTTGGGTGGCTTGATGGTTTTAGATTATTTGCTACATCTTCAAATATAAACGCCAAATCTAAAGCTAATTGCACCGATACCTCTGTTTATCTTGGTACCTCTCCCGGTACTTGTACTGAACTTGAATTTTCAGTACATAAAAATACTAAAGAGGAAAACCAAAAAGCACAGGATTATTTTTATAATCAATTACAAAATACTAAAAAACAAACTGAAATTCAGTTCAGCCAAGAGATTTCATCATCTTCAACGGGAGCAGTTACTCCTGACCCTGCTCCCGTTGAAGGTATTGAAAGCGAAAAACCTAAATTATATTTTGTAACTCGGGTTATAGATGGCGATACAATAGAGCTTGAGGGCGGCGAACGAGTACGCTACATAGGCATAAATGCCCCCGAAAAACCAAGTGGGTGTTTTGCTGAGCAATCAACCCAATTTAATAAGGAACTTGTATTAAATAAAAATATTCGCCTACAAAAAGGTCCAACAGATAAAGATAATTATGGCCGTCTTTTGCGCTATATTTATACAGAGGGCGGCATACTTGTAAACGAAACATTAGTACAAACAGGTCATGCTTATGCTTTTGATTATAACGATCCCCATAAATTTTCTGAAAAATTTGAAAAACTGGAAGAAGAAGCCCGTGAAGAAAAAAGAGGTCTTTGGGGCGATGTATGCCATCCTGCAGAGGGAGAGGTAAAAGGGGATTCAACTTCAACTTCTTCATTTGGTCAGGGCGCACCTTATGGCCCGCGAGGTCCCGGTAGTTTTCAACCTCAATTACGGCAACAAAATAGGATTCCCGGCGCAGATATGCCTGATCATCTCCTGATAAATGAGGTACAAGTAGCTGATAGTGAATTTGTAGAATTATATAATCCCACAGGAAGTTCCATTAATTTGGAGGAATATTATTTTAGCTATTATTCTTCTTCAAAGGCGCAATGGCAAAATCCATGGCGAAATAAAAAATTTCCAAGTCAGGCAAAGATAGAGGCACAAAGCTATTATCTGATAGGTTTAAATGGTTACCCTTCTGATGGAACTTTAAAAGGCGCAGATTGGCAACCTTATAGTTCAAGTCAGCTTTCAAATTCAGGAGGCAGTGTTGCCATATTTAATTATAATCCTAAAAATACACAAAATCCTAAACCTATAGATGCTCTGGGCTGGGGTAGTGATGAAGATATAGCATTAAAAGAAACAAAAACAGCTCCCGCCCCCTCAAAAGGTAAAAGTATTTCCAGAAATGAAAAACATGTTGATACCGATAATAATTTTAATGATTTTACAGAGCAGGTTCCAACCCCAAAAAACAGTAATTTAGGCGCAATTGTTTGGGAAAATAAACTACAAGCTTCTGCAGATAGAATATTAACAGATAGCTCTTCAAACGTTTATCTTGTATCTCGTGATTCAATATCATTAGTATCTTCAGAGGGGGAGCACGGTTGGGAAAATATTAATAAGGAAAGAACAGCTCTCAGAGCAACTCTTTCATCTAATGAACAGATTTTATATGGAGCTGAATGTTTTTACGTAGGCAATAGAGAAAATAAATGTTATTTCTTTGCACTTAATGCTGCAAATGGAGAAGAGATAATTAAGGAGATCTACATAGGCAGGTGGGTAGATTATGGGCTTCTGGTAGATCCATTAAATAATAACGTTTATGTATCGGCACCCGGCCGGCTAGTTGCCTTTAATTTAAATAAAGAAAAAAGTATTGCTTGGCAAAAAAAATTAGATAATCCCGTATATTATTTTGAACTGTATAATAGTAAGCTTTATTTACTTGAAAGCATGTCAGATAGATCTAAAAATTTAGCGGTTTTAAGCACGGATAATGGTTCAGAGTTAGAATATATGGGTCTGGGAAGAAAAAAGGGTAAAAATTTTGCTATATCTGAAGGGCGTTTATTTATCGGTTATGTGGGAAGTCCTTGTGGTGCTAATCGTGAAAATGGAATTTCAGTATTTAATTTACCCGGTATGGATGAAGAAAGCAGTTTTATTAAAAACTTTCGATTTGGTTGCAGTGGCAGGCATACAAGTATTAAAACATTAAATAATAAAGCATATACCGTGCCTACAAATGCGGGGCTTTGGCCTGACAGGTCTTTAGGAATGTTTTATACAGATAAAAGTGAAAATATAAAATTGGAGCATTTGTTTTTCTTGAGCGCTAATCACTATCCCGCCTCCACCTTATATATAGATGAGCAAAACAATATATATCTTTTCGCTCATAAGAGTGATTCTTCAGGTAGTTCTCTGTACAAACTAGATAAAACAGGTGCAATGGTCAATTCCTTTAATTTTTCAGACACCCTAAACGACATAGCTTTGTCTTCTAATCGTCTCTTAACCCTAACAAATCAAGCCCTAACTGCCATTGACCTCTCAAAATTTTAACGTTAAAATTTGAGAAGTTGTTCGTAACAGAAAGGAACTGCAAATGAGAGAATTCGTTATAGTTGTAATTGTAGTTGTTGTAGCGTTTATGCTTCAGCTTATTATGGGCGCACTTACTGCGCCTGTATGGATAGCGCTTGCCGTTTTTGGTCACTTTGTTCTGGGAGCCCTTACATATCGTGTAGTTACGCACTTTGATAAAAGTTCCGGACCTGTAAATGAAAATATCGTATTTGGTAGCTTTGTTCTTCTTGGCTATATTATGTTCGCCATTGCACTAATTGCAGGCGCGATTTATGTAATAATTCAGGTAGTAAAAGCATCCACAAAGTTCCTAAAAGCCGTAGGCGGAGTAGAGTAGTACCTAAAAGCTGTTTTTTGAAACAGCTTTTTTCTTTGACAAAATGCTAAAAATATAGTATTTTTTGTACAAAAGATGAACAAGGAGCCGGAAGATGAAATACCATATTAACGGCGGCCCTTTTGTGGGCGGGCCATTTACCCTAATTCATGCCGAAGAGGGCGATGAGGATTCTCTTTCTTTTATCGTTAAATTGCTTCGTGAGGCATTTAACCAGGCCCCTCCGCTTGGTGGCCCTGTTCGCTGGAGTAACATAATGCTGCAGCGGCCTATGAGCAAGCGTGAAGCGCAAGGCCTTATTGAAACAGTAGATCTGGGTGACTATATCGGATATGCGGTTCATTTGCCCACATACAGAAACAGAAAGCTCGGCATTGAATTGGCCGAGCGCAAGTGCAGTTGCGACAGCGAGGAATCTGTATTTGTTCTAAATGAACGCCTATACACACACCAGCGCGGTGAAACTTCCGAACAACTGCTTATTTCTTTGGGCGGCAGGCCATGGGAGAGGCGCATAAGCGACTCTCAAAAAGCCGATAAAGCCCGCTCTAAACCCCATCTAAATTAATGTACTTACCCCCTCTCCAATGGAGAAGTTTTTCTTTGACAAAATGCTAAAAATGTAGTATAATATAGAGAGTTTCTAAAGTACAAAAACGTCTAAACGGAAAGGTAAAGAAATGTACAATCCGCTCGATGGAATGACTCGCCGCATGGAGATGCGGCGCGAGTTGCCCGTAAAGCTGGTAGTGATGCCAATAGTGCTGCTATTCATCTTTTTGGCCAACTGGCTTATCATTCACCTGTATCTGGGCACCCTCACGGTGCTTGAGATACTTTTATGGTGGCTGGCAACCGTAGCTGTAAGCAAGATCGAATCAAAAGCTCTGGAAGGAGTCAGCGAAGAGATAGTCGAATGGGGAGGAAATATAGCAATTGCATTCTTCCCTACGAGCCGCTGGGGCGATGTCATCATATATGCCTTCACAGGCATAGCGGCACTTTTAGGCCTTGGTGGCCTTGTGCTACAGCTTGCCTTTGGCTACTGGCTGTTGAACGTATTCAGCTCAGTAGCAGTGAGCGTATGGCAGTTTGTTGGTCTTATCGCACTTGAGTTTGGAGTTGTATACTTGCCTTTGGTGGGTATCGTCAAACTTCTAAGGAGCCGGGGCTTCTAGTTCCTGCCCTCGCTATCACGAGAAAAGCTCTCGTGCAGGCGAGGGCTTTTCTTTTTGACAAAATTAAATAATAGTGGTAAAATCTGCCCATTAGAAGTTCTTACATAGAAAGGAGCTCATAATGAAAAGAGCAATGCAGATAGCAGGAGTATTGGTAAATGTGTTTGCCTGTGCCTTGGCAATATTTTTTACAGCAGTATCTATTTTCGGTAATTTCAAAAGTGCCACAATAGGCGGTGACACCTTTGAGTATTTAGTTCTGTTTGAAATTGTAGTGTCACGTGTAAGCATATTTATTATCTCCGCCCTTCTTTTCTTGCTGGCCCTGATCGACTTTTCGCCGGATGAGAATTAGCAGACAGGGCAGGAGGTTTAAATGTTTGAAGCTTTTTTGGACATAGCCAAGATCTTGTGGGTACTTGCCCTTGTGTATCTGTGTTATCACACTTTCATGCGGGGTATTGTGGCATACAAGATGCAGAAGGTGCATGCTCGTGAGGGCGGCCGTGAATGGCAGAAGGAAAAATACCTTGCCCGCCAGGCAGTCATTATCTGGTTTGTTTTCACCTTTTTTCTTGCAGGCCTTATTTTTCAGGCCTTAACTTGATTAAGTTCCCCAACCCCGTAAACATATGGGGTTTTTCTTTTGACAAAATTGAATAAAAATGGTATTATTTGCGCATCACATGTTCTTTCAATGAAAGGAGAAAGAAATGAGCAATGAAAAAGATAAGGGAATTGAGAATCACGAAATGATAACATTCCTTTTTCTGCTTACTGGAGTCGGAATGATTTACAAGCCCGTATTGATCGTGGCACTTGTCGTTTTTCATTTTGTTGCAGGCGCTTTGGGATATCGCTTAGGCAAATGGGCAAATAAGTACAATAGAATCAATTCTTATGAAAGCGGAAATCCTAAAATTAGGTTCTTCTTAGCAGTGATACTGGGCTATGCATATTTTCTAGGAGCTGTGCAAGTAGTGGCCATTTCAGTTCTGGTGAAGATGGCCAGGGTCTTTGTGTATTTCCTTAAGGATATAGCCGAATATGAACCCAACAACTCCGAAACCGACAACAGCGAAGATGAATCGAACGTTGTAGAGAAAAGCGTTTTGGGTTAATGAACCTTCCAAACTCCCTTCCGAGGGAGTTTTTTCTTTACAGCCCTATAGTTCGGTGGTAAGATTTGTGGAAATGAGAGTCCTTTTTAGGAAAGGAGCACAGTTGTGGAGTTTTCCAGGCAGGTTTATACCCAAAGAGAATTCCGCCAAGAGGCAAATAAGTTTCTTGACGAGCACTGTATACGCACCGATAGTTCATCCGGTTTTGAGCATATACCATGCGGCGGAGGAAAGGTAATGATAGCTCACGTAAGCACTATAAGGGCAGACAGCGAGGGTAATCTTGACCCAAACGGTGTTGCAGGCCCCATGATGCGCGTGCCATATTGCACCAGTTGCAACACGCCCGATATCCTCAAAGAGCAGAATACCAAATTTCTTTTTGAGGGTGCTGAGGTACCCTCTTACGATCCCGGTGAACGCATGTTTACAACACTTATCGGCATTATGCCCGACCCCGCCTGAGAGCGGGGCTTTTCTTTTGACAAAATTAAATAAAAATGGTATTATTTGCACAAATAAAAGCTCTTTAGAAAGGAGAGGTAAATGGTAAAAGTGCTCAGAACAGCTGCTGAGTGGTGCAGGGAACTGGAGATAACCATACTTGACCCTGATGGCTGGCGCTATGAGGGTGGAGAATTTGATTATTTCCAAAAAAGGATCACACGCGAAGAGTTTGAACAAAAGCTGGCTCTCTGTACGGTAAGTATGGACAGCAAGCTTTTCAATAGAAAGGACAGAGAAGATGAATAACAAGGTAAAGCTCGGCGCTCTTGTAGCGCTGAAAGAGGCCAGGCCAAACCACCCGGTATTGCAAGACAAGATAGAGCCCCGCTCTGTTTTGGCTGTTGTAGAACTGTCAGGAGGTGCGAGCATCACCGTTGATACTCGCAACCCTCAATTTGGTCTGCAGTGCCTGTCTGTTGAAGATGTAGGCACAGAGCTTATCGTTTTAGATAACGATATAGGCCGCACGGCCGCAGAAGATCTGGTTGACACCTTCAACGAAGAGGCAGGCCTTGTCCTGCCCATGCCAAAGCGCAGGAAGATGCTCTCTGAAGGCCGTAGGATGATATCTCTCGGCTATCAAAAGATCTTTACGAGCTAACCAGCTCCTACACCCCCGCACAAGTTGCGGGGTTTTTCTTGCTTCTAAACTTGCTGTATGGTAGCATTTTTATAGTTCTATTATAGGAGAAAGATATGCCCGGACTGTTTGAGGTATTAGATGTTTTGTTTGCTGCCGCTCTTGTTTATTTTGCTTATTACTGTTGGAATAGGGCATCTGTCACCTTTAAGATACTAAAGCATGAAGAAGAAGGCGGCTACCTCTACTTGTTATGGGGCGAAATACTGGCATTTCTACTTTTTGCTGTTTGCGCTCTTGGCGTTGCATTTATGGTAATTGCAAGTTAACCTCGTAAAATATATGCGAGGTTTTTTTCTTGACCTTTATAAATGTGGGATGATATATTTTTATTAGTTGTTTGTATGGAGGTGCGTATGTTCGCTTTGTGGATAGCGTTTTTAATATATGTTGCCTATGTAAATGGCGAGAAAGCTGTCGCAGAATTCAGGGAAAATAGATTTTCAGGTGATTTTAGGTTTTACAGCTTTACTTGTCTTTTTTTAATTGTACTTATTTATATATCTTTCAAATATTAAGCTCCGCTTTTTGCAGGCGGGGTTTTTTTATCCACTTCTTTTTATTTTTTAGAGATTATATAATAAAGATGTATTATTAACTTCTAAAATTATGGGAGTAAAAGATGATTTTGTATCACACGAACCCAGGGAGTACAGAGTAAAGCTTGGCGGTTCACTTGCTTCAGCCCTTGCGGGGTTTGTCGCGGGAGTAATTTGCACAAGTGTTATATTCTATGTAGTGCTTGAGATAGTGAAAAACGGTGCATAAAAATATTATAGACAAAAAAGCGGCACCTTTAAGGTGCCGCTTTTTGCTTGTAAAAATATAAAAATATGTTAAATTGAATCCATAAATGCAAAGGAGGCCGCAATGAGAAAACTTTTCAAGTGGAGCTTTATTGGTTTGTTTGTGTACATTTTCTTGCAGGTTATAGACAACATGTTAAAAGACAGCGGAAGAGAGTTTCGTGCCCCT
>JAWVZY010000003.1:0-35890 GCA_033721955.1 Candidatus Spechtbacterales bacterium | reverse complement strand
TCTCCGGATCATAGGTTGCTACGCACCTACCCGAAGCTTTTCGCAGCTACGCCACGTCCTTCGTCCCTTCTTGGTGTCAAGGCATCCACCGTATGCCCTTGAGTAATACGGTTTGAATGAGTACCTCTGCGCAGTTGCAGAGGATTTAGTTTGACGCGCATGAGAACGGAAAGGTACTCATACGCTTCTGGGTCCGGCTTTAATCTCTATGAGGTCAAAGCCGGACACCGCGGAATTACATGGTTCTCTTTACTCCCCTGCTTTAAAAAGCCGGGGGTAAAAAAAATTTGATGTTAAATATCTCCTGCCGGTATGGATAACAGAAAAATTTATACCGTTTTAGGAATTAATCCTTTTACAGAAGATACAATTGTTAAAGTCCATCAAAAAAGCCGCTTCAAGCGGCTGACTTATAAGCACCTTAAAAGTGCAGGTTACGAGCCGCTTGGAATTTTTTGGTTTATAAAGCTTTTTTGCATACTCTATATTCTAATCTAAGTAAAAAATTGTGTCAACCCCGATAGCTCTTCGGCATACTTAAAGCAAAAGAAAAATCCGGCTGAGACCGGATTTTTCTCAAGTTCTTATGCTTTGAAAATTTGCCTATTCGCGTCCTGTTACATCTCTCTTAACTGCCTCCAGCATATCATGTGCCACATCCTTTCCGCCAAGACCAAAGGCAAGTCCTCCGGCAATAGCGAGCATTGCGACAAATCCCATAAACAATATTTCTATGAGTGATTTTGCAATACCAAGCTGGTTAAGCGCGGCAAGTGCGGCAAATACCCAAACGCTCCATCTAACTACTGAACCAACAAAGCGAGCAGGGCCTACGTCTGTGGCCTTTAAGCTTGCTTTAATAAGTTTCTCAAGAAAGTTAGCTACAACAGCAGCCACCATTAAGATAAGAGCTGCTACTATTACATTTGGAATATAGACAAGAATATCTCTTATATAGCTTGAAAGCTGTGAAAGGCCCAGAAGATCTATTGCCGCCAAAAAGGCAACAATGATAAAGAACCACTCAACAAGGCCTCCGAGAAATCCTGAAACTTCCCATTCAAGACCTGCCTTTCTTACATGCTTCATGACGCCAAGCTGGTTAAAAAGTTTATCCAGTTGTGCGGCTTTTGCAAGGCGGGTAACTGCACGCCCAAAAACAGAGGCAATTATCCATCCAAAAACAAATACCACAAACGCACCTACAATAACAGGTACAAGGTTTACAAAAGAAACCCAAAGACCCTGCATTGAGGTAACAAATGTTTCTGTCCAAGTTTGTATGATCATAAAATTCTATTTAAATAGCTTAAAACGACCTTTTTAGGTTGTTTTCTACCTACATCTTTATTATACCAACCAAAAAAGAGCCCCAGCTGTGGATAAATAAATAGTTCTATTATTTAATCTAAATGCTCACTACGCTCTACATCCCATATCTCATCCCCTATTTTTCGCTCTATTTCATCTAAATCAGCTAAAAGCTGTTGTTCTTTTTCCTGAAGTTCTTTATTAACTTCTTTACTTGCTTTGGCTTTTTTAACTGTATCCAGCTCTGCCTCTATATCTTTGCGCAAAATCGCAAACCCGCGCCTAATGCTCTCCTCTGCTTCATCCACTTCCTTTTTTAATCTTGCATGCTTCTGTTTTGCCTTTTTTCTATGCATAACAATAAACACTCCAAGACCAGCGTTTAATACAAGTAAAAACATGGCTATAGCGAAATATAAGGCGCCATAACTCAGCCTTGTAGAGCCAAACTGCAAGGCGGTTGTATGAACCTCAATCTGGACTTGCGGGCTTGGCGGACTCATCTGCTCTCCAAGACGGCTTTGAGCCCATATAACGTATCTTCCGGGACTCAAGAAAGAGCCATGTCTATAAAACCATTTACCGTTTTCGTCAGGTTCAATAATTCGGCTTATGGTTTCTCCTGTTGTCATGTTTTGCACAAAAAGCAAGACGTCCATATCGCCTGAGGTAACTGCGCCACCGGCATAAAAAATCTCTTCGTTTGAAATATCGCGCGATATTGTAGTTATTGAAGGCGGAGCAAGCACTGCCTCTTCCCGGGCTTCTGTAGAAACTACCTCCCCGGCATCCTGAGCAAATACTGAAAAGACCGGGCTCAGCAACAAAGATGCAGCAACCATAAGTACAATAACCATGTGCCCGTATCTTTGCCTGTATTCTTGAAGCTCTTCCAGTTGTTGCTTTACATTCTGGGGCATTTCTTTGCTTTCTGCCTGTTCATGTATCTCCTGATGGTGCTTATAAGCGTTCCTGGCAATTATACCCAAAAGAATAAGGATTATTAACAAAAGTAAAAATACAACCCACCAGGGTACCAATATTTTTCCCTGAATTTCTATTCCCTCGTCAGATATGATTTTAAACAAGCGCGTTGTTATTTCCAGTCGCTGTGTTGCATCATAAAAATTACCTGCCTGATCATAGGCGCGCACAATAACATCATATGAACCCAGTGCCAGTTCAGGCGGACTATAAGGAGATGTGGTCTCTATAAAAAATTCCTGCAGTGTATCGGGAACATCTTCCTCAAGATCTAAGGCAACTAACTTTATCTCATACCTGTCCATGCCCGAAAGCTGATCTGTTGTAGAAAAATTAATCACAGGCCGGCGAGCTGTAGTTTCGGCTTCGGGAACAATGTCTATAGGAAACTCCACGGGAGGAGTTGAATCAATATTTACAGCAAAGTGGGTTACACCCCCCCAGCTATCGTCGCGAAGCGCTTTAATATGAAAATAATGAGTGCCATCGGCTAAATCACTATACGTAACAGAATTTTTTAAACCTTCTGATATATCATCGGGTGTTGTCAGGGGCTGCTGGTCTAAAACATAGCTATATGCCTCTATTTCATCTTCGCTTGCCCAACGTAAAGAAACCGAATTGGTTGTATACCATTTAGTTTGGTCCGGGTGTGTCTCTGAGGCAACAACAGGGCCTGCGGGAGGAGGTAAAATAAGCTCATAAACCCCGTCTTGCGCTTGGCGCAGATCCTCCGTTCCATGCCCATCATGCAAAAGTACGGTTGTCTCATCGCTAAAACGCACAAAAGCGTTTCCGGGGCGCTTGGTGCGAAATGTAATAGTGGTAACAAGGCCCTGACTTGTATTTATACCGTTTGGAGTTACAAGGCCCTGTAATTCTATAGTACCGTTTGCATTATCGTAATTAGGAGGTGTTGTCCAAATACTAATAATACTCCTGCCTGTTGTAGGTGATACAACCTGGAGCCGATCGGGGGGAAATTGTAATTTTGCCCATATCGTATTTACCGTTTTGCCCTCTGTATCTAAAAGTATACTTACATCAAAAGTTGAACCCACCTCATAAGCACCGTTTACAGGTGAAAGGCGAATAGTTGAGGCGTCAGCATAATTCAAAGACAAGAGAAAGAAGATAAAAGAAAATAAAACAAAAAGACCAATGGCAAAAAGCCACTTCCTTTTAATATCCCAATTATTCAATAACTTATTCATTTTTAATGTTAAGCTTTCTCCTCTTCCGTATAAAATTAAATATCGCAATACCTGCCACACTTACTATTATACCAAGTACAAGCCACTTGTTGTATGCAGCTTTCTCCCCAGAAAGCGAAATTGAGGCCTGCCTAACATTACCCGCCTTATCAAAGGCCTTTACTATTATCTTGCCCTTATACTGAGGGTCTTTTAGTATATATGGCGGATTTTTAATTTTGGTTACATGTGTGCCTTCAAGAATTTCATAATAACTAACGCCCGATATATTATCTGTGGTTGTAAA
The DNA here is from genome assembly GCA_033721955.1 of Candidatus Spechtbacterales bacterium. Classification (GTDB taxonomy): domain Bacteria; phylum Patescibacteriota; class Minisyncoccia; order Spechtbacterales; family 2-12-FULL-38-22; genus JAWVZY01. The sequence continues at coordinate 32,095 of JAWVZY010000003.1, read as the reverse complement.
ACTTAAAAATCTGCGACCTGCCTCGGTTTCGGGTATTATTTCAAACCCCTTTGGAGGGCTTACATCGCGCAAAACCTGGCGAGTTGCAACAGGTCCGCACCCTCCTGCCATACATTCGCGCAAATGAAAGTAAAATATACCTTCCTGATTAGTTGAAAGTTTAACATCTCCCACTGCATCTTCGGGCACCTCATCGGGCACTTCATTTGGATTTCTGCTTAAAACGTAACTGTAGGTAGCACCTTCTTTAACTTCCCAGTTCATGCGTATAAATGTACCGCCCGCCCACTGGCTCTCTATAGGATGACTTTGAGATTCAACAATCGGCAGGTTCTGGGGCCTTTCTTCTATAATATAGGTGGCCTCTTCAAGTTTAACTTCGGCAGGAGTTCCCTCCCCATCGGCCAAAGCTAATTTACTCTCTTGAGAGAAGCTTAAGTTTGCCTCTCCTATATTGAGTGCCTTTAATATAAGGGTACCTATAACCCCATCGCCTTCAAAACCACCCGGATGAGCCGCCTGTAAAAAAATCTTCTTATTTTCTGTATCTATGTCCGGACCGCCAACAATTAAGGAAAAAAGTGAATTTCCCGTTGTAAAATCGATAAGCTCTAGTGTATTTTTAGATTCCTCATCTAATTGCAACTCTATCTCTCCTGCATTTATGCGCTCTCCCTCTGTATCAAGCCGCACATCAGCACTAAAGGTTTGACCCTCATAAAAATTCTCATTATCCGGGAAAATGTAGAGTGTTGCCGCATTAGCACTTCGTACAAATGCAAAAACTCCAAGCACCAAGAAACAAATTCCAAATAATCTCCAGGCCACAATACCAAAATTCCAAACCTTTTTATTTTTGTAATTTGATATTTGGTGTTTATTTATAATTTGAGTTCTGTTATTTATCATTTTTAAAAAATTACCTCCAATAGTAAACTATTATGCTTAAGTCAAATATATCAACTATGCCGTCATCATTTTGATCAGCACAAGAATCATCCGTATTTAGGTAAAATACCCAGATACTCACATCTACTATATTCACTATACCATCTCGGTTAAGATCACCGCCGGGACATTGAAGGTCATCTCTTGGGGGCTGTGGCGTTGGAGGGCCCGGCTCCTCGGGCTCCTCGGGTTCTTCTGGCTCTTCGGGTTCTTCTGGTGCCTCGGTTATTTCAAAATTAATTACCTGGCTAAAATCGCTCTGTTCCCCTATATCTGTTATTGCTCTTGCACTCGCTGTATAATTTCCCGGCTCAAGTCCCTGTGTATCTATAGATATCAGCCAATTACCACTTGCATCTACTACAGCTTGCTCTACTACATCGCCCGGATTAATAAACAAAAAAACAGTTGAGCCGGGAAATGCCTGTCCTGAAAGCTCTAATGATTCCCCTTTTTCAACGGGTGCATTAGATTGAATAGTGGGGGGTATAAAAATATTTTCAACAAATATATTGGAGCCGGCTGGAACATTTATTGTAAATGATAAAGTAGGAGATGTATTTCCGCCTGTATCCTGGGCATATATGCTAAATTCATGTATACCTGAGGGTATATTCCGCGCTTCTCCGCTGAATGTGCCATCAGCAAAAGCGCTAAATGTATGATAAACAGCTCCATCTACTAAAATAGTCATAAAAGCACCCGGATATGCCTTACCTTCAAAAAAAACGTTCCCATCGTTATCTCCCGGTTTTTGTTCTCCTCCTATATTTACAGATATTCCCACGCCTCTATATATTAAAAATTCAGTGTTCCCCACATCTACAAAGCTACCCGTACCTGTAACCCTCAAGACATAGATACCATTTTCTGTAGGATTACTTATTTTATTAACACCTCCTGTAGCATTGGTTCCTATAAGAATTGTTACCTGACTACCACCGGCAATAGCGCCTCCATTTCCATTACAAAATTGAAAATCTATTTGATCGCTTGAATCTGTAACCGTTATATTAACATCCTCAGTTGTACACCCCCCTGTTTCAGTTGTAAGAGGAGTACCATCATCCTGTATTTCTATATCCTGCCCCACTACAAGTGAGCTCAAGTCAAAAAAATCTCCAGGGCTAAAACTCAAAGTCATGACACTATCATCATCAGATACGCCACTAGGCAATGTAAATACAATTGTATGGTTTGAGGCGGCGCCAGGCGCTGAATTTTCCAATGTATTTGCAAGAGGATCTATCTTATCTGCCCTGGCTATAGGTGTGCTAAAGGTAAAACTAAACAAAAAAATTAGGACTATCCCTAGTCCCATTGCTAATATAAATATCTTTTTTCTGCCAAGCTGAGCAGTCATTAAAATTTTAATATTAAAAAATAAGTGTTTACTTTTATCCGCCTCGGAACAATATCTTAAATGCAAGTTTTAGTCTCTTGCGTGCTTTTATAAGTATCCACAATAATATCAAAAGACCGATTCCGACAAAAGTCACCGCAGTCCAGGGTATAACCCAAAAACTCGTAGAAAATGTAAGGGGTTCATTCTTTGAACCATAAATTGCTGTAAGATCTGCTGTGTATTTACCAAACATCCATTTTTGACCCATTTCCATATCAACCCGCCGTATAGAGTTTGGCAAAACATTAACCTGAGGTATTTCTTCTCTTGCTACTTCCCTGCCAAACATATCCTTCAATAAAACATATCCACGAGGCTTTAAATGCACAGTTCCTAAGTTTTCAAAGCGAGTGCGCATAATAATTGGTCCATATTCTACAAAATCCGTATCCTGGTAAGTATCTTTGGCTGTTTCTATAACAGGAGTCATGCTCTTTACCCACATCTTTTCTTCCACCGGCCCTGCTACATTAACCAAAAGCAAAGAACCTATTTTTTGAGCAATGCCTAATTGACCGGCTCCCGCACCCCCGCCAACTGAAGCCAAAATACTGCCATAATGACCTCCCGGTTCAGCATTCCGGGGTACCTGTATTGTAAAATCAATAACCTGTGTGCTCCCGGGTCCAATAGTAAAACTCGAAGGATTTAATATAAGCCAATCCCTCAAAGAGTAACTTTCCCCAAAATCCTCGCTCACCGTAACCTTTCCTTCCTCGCCCCTTGGTGCGAAATTTTCCACATCTATATTTATCTGCACACTGCCATCTGTTGGATTATGCACGCGCAGCGAATTTGTAACAACATCACCCGGATTTACATTTATTTCAAAGGTTAAGGGGGATATACTAATACCTGCAGCATGTGCCCTCGGGGCAGAATATAGGATATAAAATATAGAATACAACAAAAACACCCCCGCTATAATCACAAGCAGAAGCTTTCTTAGATTAGAATGTTTTATTTTTTGGCTAAATTCCATGTACTCTGCATGGCTAACAATATAGTATATTGCTATTATTTATCCTATATACTGTATTCAATATTCTCTATAATCTATAGTACCACGCTCATACAAAGAGTTGAAACGTTTATGGGTATATCTTGTGGAAAAACTTAAAACACCCCCGTTAAACGGAGGTGTTTTAAGTTCGTTTTCAGAATTTCTTAGAACGTAGGTGTAAACACGTAAGTCACTATGTTTGAATAATCACCCGCCTGCTGATCTGCCGAAACTCTTATCCTGTAGTTAACAAGGGAGGTATTTGTTGTTGCTCCCGCTGAAGATAAGAACTCTGCAGGATCCTGCGAGATCGAACGATCTGCAAATGGTCGGAAATTCAAGCTGTTTGTTTCAGAGCAAACACCGCTTTGAATTCCACCATCATATGTGTTTGAACAAGCATATCCAAATCCATATGTAGTAGACCATGTATTTCCTGTAGTAGGACTTGCGCTGCCTTCAGCAAAATTATCAATAGTATTTCCTGCTGAACTTTCGTAAAGCGCTGTGTTTTCCTGAGAAGTAGCTGAAAATCCGTTTGCCGCGTTAGTGCTCACAATAAGCTTCTGGCACTCATGTCGGAATTGATCTGCTGTCAGTGTTCCATAGGTAACAGAGGTGTTAGTTACGCTACCACTGTTATCCTGACTGCCAAATGTAGCATCACAGTTTGCATCTACATCTGTTTCAATTCTTGCAGAAAGCGTTTCTGCAACTGTCGCTGAAACCGTAACACCCTCAATAATTGCTACAAGAGCTGTACCTGTGTCATTTACACCGTTTGCATCATAGGTCAAGTTAACATTTAGAATGTCGGCTGTACCCTCTGCTGCAACCTTAGACGGGTTAACCATCTGGTTAGTGCCCTGAGTTTGAGCGTCAGCGTTTGTTCCTATCTCCACAACTACTATTTCACCTGAGCCAGGAAGTGTGTTTGCAGCTGATGCTGTAATAAATGTAATTACAGTGTTGTCTGCCTCTACCCTCCATTCAGTAGCACTTGGAGCACCTGCTGTAAGCAATACTTCTGTTGCATCACCTGAAGCGCCACCGTAACTCAGGTCAAAATCACCCGGCTCGGTTAAGGAACTGCCATCAAATGTGCTGTCAAAAGCTATAACCAAGGTCTCATCAACCGCAAAGGCGTTGTCTGTGACAAAGCGCACAGTGTGGTTTGAGTTTACTCCAGGCCTTGAATTGGAAAGCGTGTCTCTCTCACCTGTAAATACGCCGGCTTGTGCCGTGCTAAATACGGTTGAGAGCAACAGAAACGACAATATAAGCCCTATTGTAATGACTTCTCTGTAATACTTCTTTTTAGCTGTTTGTATAACTGCTGTCATAAGTTAAATTTATCTTTTAGTTTATCTGCTTTGTGTACTGACGTCTAGCACACAAAAATTAACGTCTTTGGCCCCTATCGGGACTTGTATCGTCCAGTCGACCACATGAATGTTAATTGTGGACAATAAGGTAGTATATAGCCATTATATCACGACAAAACACACAAAAAACCTTGTCAACTGTGGAAAACTAAATCCCGCCTGCATGCATACAGACGGGATTATCCTCTATTAACTTTAGCTAATGATAATTATTCAATTAATTCCCATTGCCTGAGCATTCCCTTTGCCTCTTTGTGTTCAGGATCCAGTTCAAGAAGCTCATTCAAGGTTTCTACTGCCTCAGGGCGCCAGCCCAGGCCGGCAAATATCTTAGCCAAGCTTAGTTTATAGTCAATATTTTGAGGGTCTTGTTCAACCAAATAAAGATAATTGCCCAGTGCACCCAGTGGTCTATTTTGGCGTATATACTCGACGGCCTCTCTGTGTAATTGAAGTTCATTTCTTGAAGGATCTCTCTCCACACGCCCCTCAGATCCTTTTTGTCCAAATACATATGTGCCCCGCTCTGTTGTATTATGACCGGAATCTATCCTGCGCATTTCATTAAGCTCTGCCCTGGCAAGATCGTTATAACCGTACCTAAGGTACCAGCTCATTGAATTGAAATGACCTATTAGATATTGCTCTATAATTTCTTTGGCAAACCAGTCATGATAATCGCTTGCCTCATCAGAACCCCGAAAACGCATATTAGCCCACCAGTCCGTATCGGGAGCCGGATCAAATTCTTTTGTGACCCGCTGAATTGGCCCTCGCGGACTTAATACATATGGAGTTTCTGCAAGGCCAAGCAGGGCCATTTCATCGGCGGGAAGACCTGTAAAGTATATAGGGCGCTTATCTATGTTATCTGAAATTATATCACGTATAACAAGTTCAAGTTTTTGAGAGTCCACATCCCAAAGTTCGGGATGCTGTTCTAAGATATCTTTTTGTTTCCAGGTAGGCAAACTTAAAGGAATGAGGGTAACATCAGTACGCTGGCCCCTTACTAATTGCCAATAGTACGCCGCAAACGTAGGCATATCACCCCTGACAAAAAATATGGCGTTATCTTCAATATTTACAAAAAGGTTGTGGGCATAATCCTCCCCCAGGTAAAAATCGCTCTTATCGGCTTTGGCATAATTTATCTGCAAAGAATACATAGGTACAGCCAGCAAAAGAAAAGCCATTATCGGCACGCTCAATATCTTGCTCTTTTTTATACCTTTTAAAAAAATATTTGAGCCAATGCCCACAAGCAGGGCAAAAGCAATAGTCCCTATTATATACATCCGTTCATGCACTCCAAGCAAATTATAACCGGCATTAGCTCTTTTCTCCGCGTCCAGCCAAGTATACATCGCAAATAAAATGCCTAATCCTAAATAGGAAGCCCCAATAAAAACTTTTGAATTTTTTAATTTCCCCGCGGCAAGCATGTATGCAAAATAACCAAGCCCCAGAAAACCCAAAAACATTACAGGCCAGGTAAGATAATCAAAAAGAGTAGAGTAATAATTTGGCAAATCTCCCAGCCGCCCCCCTAAATTAAGTGCGTTGGGTAAATAGGCATTTCCCTTACCCTCGGCTGTAGCATATAGCTTACGACTCAAAAGATCCCAGAAATTTTGAAAACTATTTACATTGCCAAAATCAATGATAGGGTTTGATAAATAAGATACAAGCGGAAAATAAACTAAAGGTATAAGGCCCACAGCAATACCGCCAAATACTTTTAGCCACCTTTTTGTTGGTACAAAGAGTTTTTTATCTGTTATCCATATAAGATATAAAAGGGCCGGAGCAAGAAATATCACAACCTGATGAGCCAAAAAGCCAAGCCCGCTTGCAACTCCGATTAAAAAGGGGTAATAATTTTTTTGACCGATCAAGTCCTCAAATTTATTACGTAATTTATTTTTAACTTCTGATTTTGAACTTTTAACACTAAAATGCCAACTTATACCAAGATAGATTATGAGTGCCGCAAAAAAGTTACTAAGTGCAAAAACTTCAGGCACTATTGAATAAAGCCAAAAAAGATAGCTGAATGCCAAAGAAAGCGCACCCGTGAGAGCGGGTACTACTACGTATAGCAAATACTTCGTATTTTTTAATTTTGGCAGAGGATCTGTATAATTTCTACTTAAAACCTTGGTTAAAGTGGTGTATACGAGCATTACTGTAAGCGCTCCAAATAATGAACTCATTATTGCATATCTAAATGCAATAGTGCCTACAGGTATAAAGCTAAACAGCTTCCCTATTAATACATAGAGAGGATAACCCGGAGGATGAGGTATACCCAGAGTATATGAGGCCGTTATAAGTTCGTTTGAATCTGCGTAATTAGTGGCAACCGGAGATGCTGTAGAAATATAAAGACCAAATACAAATGCCAGCAACACCAAAGGTATTATATTTTTTTTCAGCTTACTCATTTTGAGCTTTTAGATTTTCTATATGACGTTTTAGCTTATTTGCTATGTCATTTGCCGGATCTATCTGTAAAACCTTTTTAACTTGCTGCTCAGCTTCATGTATCCAGCCGCGATTGCCAAATAAATTAGCAAGATAGAGACGATAGTCAACATGCTTTGGATCAAGCTCGGCAAGATACAAAAGGTTTCCCATAGCACCGTTTGAATCGCCATTTTCTATAAGCTCCAATGTTTCCTGTTCTAAATTCTCTTTTGTGCGGGAGAGATTTTTAACATTCCTCTGTGTAGTTTGAGCGCTATTTTGCCACAAACCTTTAGCATTATTTGCTATTCTGTGGTCAGGATCTTTTGCCATAAGAAGGTCATATTCTCTCTTTGCAAGATCGTTATAACCATATCTGAGATACCAGGCAAACGAATTAAAATGGCCTATTACATACTGCTCTATAATTTCTTTGGCAAAACCCTCTTCATAATCCTCAGCTTTTTTTGAGTGGCGCCAGCGCATATCTTCCCACAGAGCCGGATCTTCTATAGGTTCGAATTTTTCTGTTGCCTCCTGTATAAGTCCCCTGGGGCTAAGAACATAAGGATTTTCTGCAAGGCCGTATAAACGTATAAATTCTCCCGGAAGACCTGTGAAATATATAGGGCGGCGACCCATGTTCTCCTCTATAATGTCCCGCACTACAAGAGCCAATACCCTGGTATCTGCATCCCAAAGCTCAGGGTCTTCCTCTTTTATTGTAGGTAACTGCCAATGAGGCATGCTAAGGGGCACTATTGTTACATCCTGCCTCAAGCCCTTGGCATATTTATAATAATAAGCTGCAAAAGAAGGCATATCCCCGTGAGTTATAAATATGGCATTTGGCTCCATATTCAAAAACAGATTGTGCATATAATCCTCGCCTAAATGAAAGTCATGCTTATTTGCCTTGTCAAAGTTACTGTTAAAGACAATAACGGGAAGAGTTAATATCAAAAGTGCGCTATAACCAAACTCTAAGTTATTCTTTTTTAGAAGATCAAATAAATATTTAGCACCCAGCCCTACAACCATGCCAAAGACCACAAGCCCTGTAAGGTACATACGCTCATGCACCGCTAAGCTATTATATGTTGCGTGTATCTTTTCATGGTTTACAAAGGCATACATTGCCAATATAACCCCCGAAAAGACATAGGCCAAAACAATAAAATGCAGAATATCTTTTCTTTTGCCGTTGATGAAAATATAAAAACTATACAATACGCCTATTATCCCAAGTCCTACAACAGCCCAATTCATATACTTACTAAGCTGAGAAAAATACCAGGGAAAGTCATTAAGGCGCTCTTCTAAATTTGCATTTGAAGGCAGGTATGCCCTTCCTGTTGAAGATGTTTTGGCATAATAGCGCCTACTTAGAAGATCGGAGGCATCTTTTAGAGAATCTACATTGCCAAAATCAATTACCGGATTAAACATCGCTGTAGAAATGGGAAAATATAATACAGGCAATAATCCTATTAATATTCCGGCAAATATTTTAAACCACCTCTTTGATGGACGAAAAAGATGTCTGTCGGTTATCCATATAAGATAGAGCATAGCGGGAACAAAGAATATAATTATCTGATGCGCTAAAAGCCCTAATACAAATACTACAGACAAAACAAACGGATAATAATTGTCGCCCATTTTTCTCTTTAGCCAATTCTGCTCCTTGGCTTGCCCATTGCCTTTTACTTCTTGTTTTTTATTTTCAAAATACCAATTTATCCCAATATAAATTATAAGAGCGGCAAAAAAGTTGCTTACAGCAAAGGCCTCGGGAATATAAGAATAAAGCCAAAATAGATACGAAAATGCAAGTGATAAAGCGCCGGTAAGTGCAAACAGGCGAGGATCTTCTCCTTTTATAAATGCTACCAAGTTAAATTCTTTTTTATCGCCGCCTCCTTTTGTTAGCACGCGTAAAACAACTTTATATACAAGCACCACTGTAAGAGAACCAAGAAAACCGGCCATTATAGCATAGCGATAAGCCACGGTGCCAAAAGGTATCAAGCTAAATAACTTTCCTAATAGCACAAAAAGCGGATAGCCGGGCGGATGAGGCACGCCCAGTATGTATGATGCAGTAATTAATTCATTTGAATCAGCGTAATTGGTAGCACCCGGAGGGGCCGTATAAAGATACACGCCAAAAACAACCAGAAAAAGAATTATAGGTATTAAGTTTTTCTTAAAAAAATTCATTTTTTTATTTTTATTTTCCAAAGTATCCATAGCGCCTCTTTTACAATAGAGGCGTTCATTTTACTCTCGCCATGTCTACGGTCAAAAAATATTATGGGCATTTCACCAATATTTGCTCCCGCTTGTTTTGCGCGCCAATTCATTTCTATCTGAAATGAATATCCCTCAGAAAGTACTTTGTCCAGATCTATCGCTTCAAGCACCTCCCTACGCCAACCCTTAAAACCCGCGGTAGCATCAGTCATAGGTACACCCGTTACAAGCCGTGCATAGGTAGTACCAAGCCGACTAAGCAATACTCTTTTAATATCCCAATTTACCACACTCAAGCGACCATTGTAACAGCGCGAACCAATGACCAAATCATGTTTATTCAACTTCTTAATAAAGCGCGGTAAATAATCAGGCAAATGGCTAAAATCCGCATCCATCTGCAATATTGTATCATAATCTTTATCAAGAGCCCACTTGAAGCCGGCAATATACGCTTTACCAAGACCCTCCTTCCAGGGCCTCCTGAGTACATTTATCCTCTCGTGCTTTAGGGACATATCTTCAACCAGCTCCCCTGTGCCATCGGGTGAATTATCATCTACCACAAGAATATGAAAATCATGGGGTAATTCTAAAATCTCAGGAACGAGTTCCTTAATATTATCTATCTCGTTATATGTGGGTATTATTACTAAATGTTTATCCATTGATCCGAGTTTTTATTATTTGGAGGATGACCTATATATTCACCGCCCTCTTTTGCACCATAACGGGGAGGTTTATACAATTGCTTCGCATCTTTTAATGCAAAGTGCTTATCTGCAAGTTCCCGAGTTACAAAAAAGGCGTTAACTCCCGTGCTGTCGCAGCCAATAAGCTTATATCCTTTTTCTTCTGCAAGTTTTATATATGCGGACAAACTTGCACCAAAATAATTAGTTCCATCCCAAGAGGCCTCAGGGTTGTATTTAACCGCCCTACTTTCCCCGAAGGGAATGCTTGCATTATATTCTATAATTACCACTCTAGGCCTATAATCCTCTATTGCCTTCCATATCCAATAATCATTGTAATCAATATCTATTGAAAGCAAGTCAAATTCACGCGGAACTGTATATTTGGCAAATAAATTATTTATATTCTCTGCTGTAATGAACTCTCTTTTTATATCTGTAAAAGGCACTACTGTATCTCCCGCGTCCATGTGCAGATAATCCCAGCCCTCTTTTTCTATAAAATAACGCGTATTGCATTCGGAGCCATTACCAACACCGAATTCTACGCAAAATTTACCCACAGTGCCTATCTTTTCAAATATTGCCCGGGATATTCCATCTTCTCCATGTTGTGAATATATTTTTTGCTCAAAAATATTAAGATCTTCTATTTTGCCCTCTGAACTATCAATTAAAGCTTTTTGAAAATTTCTCTCGCTCAGTGCTCTTCTCATATCTGCTCCAAAATCCTTATACGCCTTATAAATGCCTCCAAATATCTTACGCAAAAAACCGGGGGAAGCAAAATAAATATTGCCCAATACACTCATATTTTAAAGATCGCTCTCAGCTTGTTGTGCCTCTTCTATCTTTTCAGGTGGTACATATATCTGCATCCATTTGCCATTATGCGCAAAACCACCCTCGTCTAATGGCTGAAGGCCGAGATGTTGTATCAAGTTTTTGCACTGCACCTGTGTAGGGCTCAAAACATGGAAAACCACCAAATCTACTTTATCCCCTTCTTTATAGGCGGTGCAATCTCTGGCATCTACCGGTTTAGATACATATCCCTGAAAGGGTTTTCTCAACATGTAATTAGAGGGGAAGCCCGTATAAACTGTGGCTGTAGGATAATTTGTTTCTATATAATTTGCCATTTCCTTTCCAACGCGAATTACATCCATATATTCAACGTTCTCTTCAATTGGGGCAAAATGCCAAGTTGTAAGTTTTATGCCGTTATTCCAATGCAGTGTAAACATAAAACCTATAAGAAGAGCTGAGCCAATATAAACTACTTTCTTTCCCGTTTCAGCCGCATGTTCTTTAAATTCAGGATGCAGGACATAGGCCCAAATATAACTAAAAGCGATAAAATAAAAAGGTAAACCAAAGATTATATAACGATTTATAAAATCTATTTTACCGAATAACAGCGGTACGAAAAGCATTGCTAAAAATATAGGATAAAGCTCTTTTTTCAAAAACCTTTTTACACCGTGACGCGAAAATATAATAAATAAAAATATTGCCATAAGTGCGGCAATCATCCATCTCGACTGAGCAGTAAAAAAGTAATTAAATACAAATTTGAATTTATCAGCAGAGAATGTGACTAAATTCTGATTAAATGTTTCCTGATAGTGCGGCTGATTAAACCACCACCCCGCTACCGCTCTGTGCCATACAAACCATCCAAATAAAACAAGGGCAGGAAACGCATACACAGCAGCATCTTTTAAAAACTGAATTGTTAGATTTTTTCTCTCTTCTTTTTTAGTTTTGAAATCTTTTATAAAATGGGCAAGAAGCACAAGTCCTACTGCCGCAATTATGACAATTGAAACTTCTTTCATGAGCACCATTAAGGCGCCTGCTGCCATATAACCGAGCGCCTTTCTTTTTATGAAAAAGTAAACCGCCCATACAGCAAAGGCGGCTGCGGGTATCTCTACATAAATTATTCCTATTTGAGCAAGATAAAGAGGTGATAATAATAAAAAGAGTGAAGCTGAAAAACCCACCAAATGATTTAACAGATCATCTTTAAAATCGGCTATCTCTTTACCGAGCCAGTAAGTACCCAGAGAAGCAAGGATAACAAAAAACAAATAGTATATATGACTTACCAAAAGCGACTGGCCAAACGCCTTCCAAAGCAAAGCTAAGATAAATGAAAAAAGAGGCGGATGAGCGTGTACTGAAAACGGAGCATCTGGGGGAAATATAAATGAGCTAAAATTAGTTTCCAGATAATAATTAGCCGCACCCATTATGTAACCGGCACTATCCCACCAATAAGGCAACGTCCTGGTCGGCCACCAGAGTATAAACGTTAATAAAAGCAAAATGCCGGCAAAAATTACAGTTAATTTATTTTCTTTTATAAATTCCATATTACTTGTTTGTAATTCTAAATTTTAACATTTCTAAGAGGGTTTTGAAAACCCTAAGCGGACTTGAACCACTTGCTTTACCCGCAACACGATCTCTAATGCCGGCGGGTATTTCTTTTATTTTTAACCCTCGTTTTTGTGCATCTATCAAAACCTGAGAATCCCAAAAAAATCCTTCGTAGCGTATGGGAGCTATCTCAAAAATATCTCTCTTAAATAATTTAACCCAGTTAGGGTCGCGCACACGCAGTCCAAAAAGTAGCGTTAGTAGCAAAAGATTGGCGCGAGTATTCATTTTTCTGTACCAATTATAATTGCGGCTTACCCGATAACCGGCAATTATATCGGCATTGCCGGCCGCATCAATAAAATTTTTTATCTCTGCTATATCAAATTGAAGGTCTGAAGGGCTTAAAAATATATATTCATATTCGGAATTTTCAACGCCTGTGCGCACCGCCGCACCCAATCCTTTATTTTGCCTGTGATGAAGAGCTTTTACATGGAGCTTCTGTTCGGCTATTTTATCTATTATCTCACCTGTCCTGTCAGAACTTCCATCATTTACCAAAACAAGCTCATATTCGGCCAAATGCCGGGGCAAAACCTTATCACATTCCTCAACTGCTTTTTCAATATTCTCCTGTTCATCATATGCCGGTAAAATTATGGATATTTTCATGAATAAAATTCCTTAATTTTATCGCAAACATATTTTATTTGCTCTTCTTTAAGCTCTGGGTACATAGGTAAGCTAAGTATTTCTTCAGCATGTTTTTCAGCACAAGGCATATCCCCTCTATTGTATCCAAGCTCCTTATATGCCGGCTGCAAATGAACGGGCGTGGGATAATGTACCGCAGCTCCTATGCCGTTTTCATTCAAGTATTTCTTAAGATTATCACGATCACGTGCAGAAACTACATAAAGATAATAAGCGCAATTAGAATATTCGGGAGAAGGGTGAGTGGTTAATCTTGGCTCAAGCCCCGCAAGTAACCGCGAATAAAGAGCCGCATTATTTCTGCGTGAAGCCAGCCAGTTATCCAATTTTTTCAATTTAATTGCAAGCACAGCTCCCTGCAATTCTGTCATTCTGTAATTATAGCCAACATATGTGTGCTCATGCTTAGCTGTCTGGCCATGATCGCGCAAAGCCAGCATGCGCTCATAAATCTCTCTGTTATTTGTGACAATAGCACCGCCTTCTCCGGCCGCGCCTATTACTTTTGAAGGATAAAAACTAAAACAGGTCGTGCCCCCCAATGAAGATAACCTCTTACCCCTGTATTCGGCACCATGAGCCTGAGCTGCATCCTCAATTAATACCAAATTATTTTTATCAGCTATTTCGCGAAGTTCATCCATAGGTGATGCAATACCATAGATATGGACCACTATAATCGCCCTTGTCTTTTCGGTTATTGCATCTTCTACCTTTTTAGGGTCAAGGGTCAGGGCTTGTGGGTCAATATCTGCAAAAACAGGGGTTGCACCCGCGTGACTTATGGCCTCAGCCGTTGCAAAAAATGTATTTGGCTGTGTTATTACCTCATCTTTATCGCCTATTCCATGTCCCATCAAGGCCAGATGAAGAGCCGAAGTGCCCGAATTACACGCAACGGCATAATTAGAGCCACAATAATCAGAAAGTTCACTTTCAAAATTTTCCACTCTTTTACCGGATACAAAAGCGGTGTTTTCTAAAATATCAGAAAACTCTTTTTTAATGTCTTCTTCTATATCTTTATGTTGAGTTTTTAGATCTAAAAACGGAACCTGCATATTTTTATTAACCCTTTTGGGTTTGATCAAATTTAAAATTAAAAAATGGGACAGGTTTTCTCAAATGAAAACCTGTCCATTACCTACTATGCCTCTAGTGTACGGATAACTTTTGCCGGATTTCCGGCAACAACTGTATTGGGCGGTACATCTTTGGTGACAACCGCCCCAAGGCCAACTATCGCATTTTCACCTATAGTAATACCCGCCAAAATAGAGGCATTGGAACCTATTGATGCGCCCTTTTTAACAACTGTTTCGATAACTTCCCAATCATCTTCTGTCTGGAGCTCTCCGCCTGCAGTAGCACGAGGGTAGACGTCGTTAGTAAACATTACGCCATGCCCTACAAAAACATCATCTTCAATAATTACCCCCTCACAAACAAATGAATGCGAGGATATTTTGCAGTTTTTTCCTATCTTTGCATTCTTTTGTATCTCTACAAAAGTTCCAACCTTTGAGTTATCGCCTATCTCACATCCATAGAGATTAACAAAATCATAAATCTTCACATTCTTGCCCAGCTTTACATCGTCTGTTATGTTTTGGTGCATCATAATAACCTCCTTTTAAGGTGCAAATTTAACTTTACAATACAGTTGCAAAGTTAAAGCTGCACCCATTCACTATTATTTTTAAGCGATCTTTCGGCTGCCTCAAGGGCCTCAACTACGCGCATACCGCTTACCCCGTCACTTTGAGGAGTTTTACCCTTCTCAATACAATCAATAAAGTGAGAACATTGAACTTTTAATGGTTCTGTATTTTCTATTTTTGGAGAATAAACATCACCCCAATTATAAAGCAACTTAAATTCACCATAGCTTTCATAATACGGCTGTTTTATTATACTCTTATCAAATATCTTTATTGGCTCAGTATCATTTAAATCATCGAAAATAGCCATTTTTTTATCCCCAACAACTGTAAGCTTTCTTGTTTTAGCCGGATCTATCCAACTTAAATGAATATGCGCTATAAGATTATCAGGATAACTAACGTTCAAGAATGCAACATCTTCTTTGCCCTCATGATAATGGGCACTGCCAATCGCCTTAATAGTACGGGGCTCTTCTTTAAGTAACATATTAAGTAAAGAAATATTATGGGGCGCAAGATCCCATACAACATTCACATCTTCACGAAATACTCCCAAATTAAGCCAGCTCATATTTATGTAAAGTATTTTACCCAATTCTCCCGAATCTATTATTTCCTTTAACTTGTTAATAGGGGCTGTATATTCAAAAGTATGGCCAACCATAAGAACCTTGCCTTTTTGCTCAGCAAGTTCTGTGAGTTTGCGCGCTTCTTCACCGGTTGCGGTCATTGGTTTTTCCAGCAAAACATGCTTATCTGCTTCAAGAGCCTCCCACGCAAGCTTAAAGTGAGTGCTTACAGGAGTTGCGATGCATACCGCATCTACATTTGTATCCTGCAAAATATCTTTATAATCTTTTGTCTGTGCAATATCAGGGTAAAGTGAGGCCATATGAGACAAGCGCTCATTGCTAAGATCGCAAATATAAGAAAGTTCTACCTTAGGTAATTGATAAAAATTACGTATAAGATTAGGGCCCCAATAACCCGAACCTATAACTGCTACATTGAAGGTGTTGCTCATATAAAATAATTAATTTAAATCTTTTGTTGAACTTGCCTGCTCCCAAACTATATGATCTTTTTTTGCTACATAAAAGTCCCAATAGCCAAGCGCTTTACCCGTTGCCTCAAGCGCAACGGTGGAGGGTATATACACAAACGCCCGAATATTACCGCGCAACATGCCATACAACATGCTTCCCAACATTTTAAATATTGTTAATACATTACCCGTTGAAACTGCATGACCATGATGCTTTTTAAGATGCAGGTGTCCGGCATGTATGCGCCTTCTCTGTCTGAGAAAATCACCTGCTGTCTCAGGCCCTTTATTATAAACTATTGCTTCGGGCACATAATGTACCTCGTACCCGGCCTTTTTAATTTTTGCTTCTATAAGTGCCTCATCCACAGCTGTTAAAGAAAGCCGGGGTATAATATCTTTTCTAAACGCTACCATCTCCCCCATTTTTGGAGTTTTAAGAGATATCCTATGATGAAGTTCCCAAAGCAAGTTTGTGGCAAAACCCATTAATGTATGGGATTTATCAATTGGCACAGGCCTGGCGCCTGTCATGCCTACTTTCGTATTTTCAAAAGGCACCATTAAATATTCTACCGTATTTTTGGCAGGAATGGTATCTCCACTTTCTATTAAAACTGTGGTATTATTTGCTTCTTGTAGAAATAGGTTTATAGCCGATACTTTGCCCTCTCTTTTCTCCTGTACCAATATTTTTATATTGGTATCTTGCGGTTTATTATTTGTATTTTGCTGTTTTTGAAATTGCTCAGCTATTTCAACCGTCTTATCTGTACAGCCAGATGCTACTATAATTATCTCATCTAACTCAACCTTATTTAGCTGCTGTTGTAAAAGCGCCTCCAGCAACTTTGCTATATTTTTTTCTTCATTATGGGCAAAAACTCCTGCAGAAACTTTAATTTTTTCGGACAATTCGGACATTTTTATTATCTGGACACATTAATTTATATTCGGACACTTTTTATATTTGGACACATACCTATGAAGTTAGCATCTTCCATAAATGCTCATATTTTTCATCTGTCTCCTCAACTAAATCAATTACCCTATTTCGCCCGGCAATACCCATTTGCCTGCAAAGATTGGCATCATTTAAAAAGGTCTCTATTCTCTCTTTAAGTACTTTCTTGTCGCCTGAAGACACTAAAAAACCTGTTCTACCCTCCTCTACAAGGTCTTTTGGGCCGCTTGTATTAAAAGCTACAACCGCAAGACCCGATGCCATTGCCTCCATTATAGTCATGCCCTGGGCTTCAGAATATGAAGGATGCACTAATATGTCATGCTCCCTATATATATCGGGCATTTTATCAATATAAACATGATCTGAAAACTTTACATTTAGATCCTGACTATCCTGTATTAATTGCTGTTTGTAGCTTTTATCAACAGGGCGCATGGCAGAGCCAACTATATGCAACAGGGGCGCATAATCCTTTTCTTTTTTTATTTGGCGTAAAACATCTACTAATATGTGTAGGCCTTTCATAGCCTTTATCTGCCCCGCATATAATAACCTTATGCCCTCCCTGCCGCCGGTGGCGGGTGAAAACATGTCTGTATTTATAGGTATATGTATAGTAAAAACATTTTTTGCACCATACTTCTTTGCTTTTTCTGAGATGCCTTCAGATATACCTATAACCGCATCAAAAAACGGAAGCAAGCTATAATGGAGGGTTTTTAACAGTTCAAGTTTTACATTACTTATAAAGCCGGTTTTACCAAGCAATTTATTTTCTATACTCATATAACCGACCATATCTGAGTCCATGCGCAAAGCTACAGGAATCTGCATCATTTTTGCCGCAATAAGCGCGGGTATACCCGCCCATGCTACAGATATAGCACAAAATACAAGTCGGCCCTCGGAATTTTTACTCTTAAATTCTTCCTTTAACTTAAAGAGTTTTTTTAAGCTCCAAAATATATAAAAAAGCGGCAATAGAAACCCTCCTCTTTTTGTAATGTATGGATGTAATACAATTTTATCATCTATATACTTGTCCTTAAACTCCTCATGAGACCAGTATATGAAATGCACTTTATCAAAAAACTTTAAAAAATATTCTGCGGCATACCCCTTTTGGTTTTTATGGAAGGCGGGGCCGTTTGTTATAAATACTATCTCTTTTCTCATTTTTTCCTGGCTATAATTAGTGTATTTTCTCCCAGATATTTTATCCTATTTATATTCAACAAATACAGAGGCAATGTAGGGCCCACCAAGAAAAGTCCCTCCACTACTCTCCTAAATATACCGGGTACATTTTTAATATAGGGTGGATCCCAGAGAAAATCGTATCTCAGCTTAACAATATCAAATCCTTCGGCCAACACCATATCTTTCCATTCTTTAGATTTTTTAATTGAATAGTGACTTTCATCCCGGTAACCATGCCAGTCATCTTTTTTTAACCTTTTTCCAAGCGAATGCGGGTTTGGGGTTGTAAATACAAGCAAACCATCTTTCTTGAGTATTCTAGCCGCCTCTTTTATAAAGCCTGAGGGCTCGTCTAAATGTTCTACAACGTCAAATGATGTAGTAACATCGAAAAAATCGTCCTCAAAAGGAAGTTTTTTATTGCCGTCAAACTGCTTTAGTTTACTTTTAGGACTGTTTTTTTGTGCCTCAGATATAGCGTATTCTGAGATATCAGCTCCATATGTATTAAAATCGTTTTGCGCTAAACTTAAAAAAGCCCCTACTCCACAACCTAAATCTACAAGCTTTCCGCCGGCTTTTTCTTTTTTTATATATTTATATAACGGCTTTCTAAATTCTACTAATCCAAAAAGGTAGCGTTGCAAAAAAGAGGTATTATTCCACCCCTCATAATACTTTTCAAAATATTCTTCGTTAAAAATATGCGGCATTTAACCAAATATGTTAACTTCTACAAGTTCGCAAATTATATGCCCTATTGTTATATGGGCTTCCTGTATTCTTGGTGTATCTTGTGATGGAATAGCTATTAAATAGTCGCAAATGCCGCGCATTTTGCCGCCATCACTGCCTGTCATACCTATAGTAAGCAGACCTTTTTCTTTAGCTTTTTCAACGGCTGATACTACATTTTTTGAATTTCCCGAGGTTGATATAGCGATCAATACATCGCCCCTGCTGCCTTTTGCACCAACCGCCCTGGAAAATATCTCATTATATGAATAATCGTTACCTACAGCTGTAAGATAAGATGTATTTACATGCAGGGCCTCTGCAGAAAGGGGCTCTCTATCTATGTAATACTTTCCTGAAAGCTCGGCTGCTATATGTTGGGCGTCAGCCGCACTGCCTCCATTCCCACAAACCAAAAGCTGCCCGCCGTTTTTTAAGCTTTGGGTTATAACATCAGCGCTCTTTTCTACAATGCTAAGCAATTCTTCATTACCTGCGATCATATTCTTTACATCGGAACTTTCCTGTAATCTTTTTTTAATTTTGTCCTTCATGACTGTTAAATATTATATGGCTACCCTTTGACTCAAACTCAAAAGGCACATAGGTAAGGTTATTTAATGCATCTTTTATAATATCGTGTTTTTGCGGTTCTGCAAAAAATAAAATAAAGCCACCACCTCCCGCACCCAGCAACTTACCTCCGATAGCGCCCTTGTCTTTAGCTTTTTCATAAATAGCATCTATGGTACTATTGGATATTTTGCTCGTAAGCCCTCTTTTAATATCCCAGGCATTATCAAGTAATTTGCCAAAATTATTTATATTTTCCCTGGGACCTTTAAGAATATCTATACCCTCATCTACCATTGATTGCAGGGTCTTTATCTCGCTGTGTAAATTTGGAGTTTTTTTAACCTGCTCTGCAGCTATGCTATCAGCACGTCTATATATACCTGTAGAAAATAGTAAAAGATGTTTCTCTAAATATTTTAGCTTATCTTTTTCAATCTTTAAGGGGTGTACCTTTATTTTATCATCTCCGCTAAATTCTATTTTATTAAATCCGCCAAAAGCTGCTGCTGTCTGGTCTTGTGAGCCAACATTTTCGCCAAGCCGGTCCCTCTCTATATGTATTGCCTCAAGTGCTAATTGCTCCTTACTTGGCTCTCTTCCCTCCAGAGTATGAAGGGCGTGCAAAAGAGATACTGTAAAAGTTGAGCCCGAACCCAAGCCGGAACGAGCAGGCAGATCTGCTATATAATGCACCTCTATCCCCTTTTTAATATCTAAATACTTAAAGGCCTCCCTAACTATGGGGTGCTGTATATCATCTGTGCTTTTTGCCTCTTCCTTTTTGCTCCACACTATATGATGCTTAAAGCCAAAATAAGGGACAAATTCCCTGCATGTTAAAGAAAAGTATTTATCTATAGAGGTTGAAAGCACAGCTCCGCCGTTATCTTTGTACCACGCGGGATAATCACTGCCTCCTCCGAAAAAAGATATTCTCAATGGTGTTTTAGAAATAACCATTTATTTATATGTTTTATTTAGTAACTTTAAAATTTCAGGCACCGCCTTATCCCATGAAAAATTCTTCTTTACATATTCCGCCCCACCTTTAGCTTTATTCCTGTAAAATTCGGGGTTATTTAAAATATCACGCATTTTTTCAGCTATTTCAGAAATATCCCCGGGATCTTCTACTGAAACCTGATACCCCCCTCCTGATTCTTTTAATGCTGTCATATTTGTGGCTAACACAGGTCTCTCACACCTCAATGTCTCAACTACAGGCATCCCAAAACCTTCATATTCTGAAATGTAAACTGAAAATTCACAGCCATTATATAAGGGTACCATATCCTGTTCATCAATAAAGCCGGCTAAAATAACTGCCTTCCGACCTGCTTTATTATTTATAGATTCAGATAATTTTTCTAAATCAACAAAGGGCTCTGTTGCGTTTATACCTCCAACAAGAAATTGAACGTCGGGAAAATCGTTTACTATATCCCCGAATGCCTTTATTGCCTCCACCGTATGACGACGGGTAAATATAAGACCCGCAGAAAATATATATCTGTCATTTATGCCGTATTTTTTCTTCACTTCTTTAATTTCAGCAATATTATCCATCTTTTCAAATTTTTCTTCAACACCCTGATAAACTACCTTTACCTTGCTGGGCTCAACACCTAAATGCTTTACTAATTCTTTTCTAGAAAATTTTGAAACTGAAATTATCTTCTCAGCCCTATTTACGCTTATTTTTGCCATTAAATTATAAACAATTCTGTATTTTAGTGAATAACTCTTAGGATCTCGAAAAAAATCTATATCGTGAATTACCATAATAGATCTTAACTGTGTAAGCGGAGCCATCATATTAAAAGGAAAAAACATGACATCTACATTATCCTTTTTTGCCTGAAGAGGTAATTTATATCCGAAATAAGCAATCCAGCTTGAGCGACCTAAAAAAGTTAGTACTTTACTTTCAAATACCGGCGAACTTAAAAAATCAAAGTTTTTTATAGGCCTTTTTGAATAAATAAATACGCGGAAATTATTTTCCGCGCCAGGCAAGGAATTTATATAACGCAGAATATTCAATAGATACCGCGCTGTCGTTCCTGTCCTTTTATCTTCTAAAATATGGGCCTCTATACCTATGCGAAGCATCTTATTAAATATAACCTTAATTTAAGCGTTTTTCAAGGTAATATTTTTATAAAATATCATCCACAATTCTAAGAAGATGATTATCGTCTGTAGCCAATAAAGCCCTGCAACCGGCGGCTTTAGCTGCTTCCATATCCCGCTCCTCATCTCCTATATATATTGCTGATCCAAGGTCTATATTATTTTCTTCAGCCGCGCGAAATATAAGGCCGGGCTTTGGTTTTCTGCAATCACAACCTTCATCTTTATTATGGGGGCAGTGATAAAACGCGTCTATTTCAGCGTCATGTACCGCCAAATATTTCTGTAATTCTTTATGTATATCACGCAAATCATCTTCACTCATAAGTCCCTGGCCTATTGCCGATTGGCTGGTAATAACGTACACACTGTATCCATTTTCCTTGAGACGCTTAATCGCCTTTGCACTGTGGGGTAAGAGTTCAAAGTTGCTGACATCAATAATATACTCACCTGCCGGCGGTTTTTTATTTATAACTCCATCCCTGTCTAAAAATATTACTTTGTTATTTCTTTTTTTATCTGCCATTTTTTATTTTTTAAAATATTTCTGCCATCACGCATGCCCTTAAAATACTTCTTTATTGCATCATTGCTCTGGCAGCGTGAAATATTATAGATTAGAGAGCTTGTATAATAAGCCAAAACAAACAAAAGTTTTTTTAGGCCGCTCAAATTCCTCTCAGCAAATATTCTTGGATTTCTGCCAAAAAAGTATGCCTGAAACGGACTTAGAGTATTTTCACCCTTCTTGCCTGTAGCGGCAGAAACCTTATGCCAAATTTTACTCTCGGGAACTACCATTACATCGTATCCGGCCCTTCTTGCCCTAAAAGACCAGTCGGCTTCTTCATAATATGCAAAATATGGGGAATATAAAAGGCCTATATCTTTAAGCGCACTTGTTCTTATAAAAAATGCGCATCCGGAGGCCGTTTCCACTGAAGTTGGCTGTTTTACCTGCGCCTCTTTGTCTGTTCTGCCATTATCTATATGCTTAAAAAGTCCCGCCCATATGTGAAGCTTGGCTCCATTGAACCATATTTTATCAGAATCATAATAATATATCTTGGGAGATACCACTGCGGTCTTTTTATTATTTTCTGAAAAATCTGCAAGTATATCTATAAAGTCCGGGTCTACGCTCGTATCATTATTCAAAAGAAGTATATAATCAGCTCCCTTTCCTATAGCATGGCGCATACCTATATTGCAACCTTCAGCAAAGCCCAAGTTCTTATCGTTCTTTATAAGGTGGATCTCAGGATATACCTCTTTTATTTTATCTCCTTCATTATTATCAGAGCCATTATCAACTAAAACAACCTCATAATTAGGGTACCTTAAAGACCTAAGAGATTCCAGGGACTCTAATGTTTCTTCAATGCCGTTCCAGTTTAACATTACTATATAAACTAATGGTTTCATAATTTTTGCTATTTACGCCAAAAACTTAGGTCTCTACCTATAATATTTTCTAATTCATTTATCTCTTGCTCAAAATCTTGTAATAATTGCCGCTTTAATTCTTTATCCAAAGGTCTGTGTTGTGTTTTTTTAGAATTTATATTCTTAAGTTTTTCCAAAATGCTATTTATAAAAGTCCAGGGTATTATTTTTTTGATAGGTGTTGTAATAAATTTAGGCAAACCGCCGGAGAGCATTTTTTGAAGCATTCTTGAGCGGGGAGCTTTGCCCACATTAACGCGCTCAAATTCAGGACAAAAATCCTCATTTACTCCCAGAAAATACAGAGTATCTCTATAAACTCCCGCTGTGTCGCTTTTAAAATCATCAAAAATTATAATATGAACATTTTCTCTTCCAAATACATCAAAATATCTTTTCACTTTTTTACTATAACTTGCCACCTCTCTGTAAAAAAGAGCAGGTGGATAATTTGTATTAGCGGGAATTCGCTCTCCTCTTTTTCTCGCCTCCTCGGCATCCAACGCCTCACTAAAACTATCTAGTACCTCATTTCCCTCCCAAAGCATATGTCTGTATTGAGAGTACATCTGCTCGGCGGGGTTGCGCAGCATTATAATAATCTTTGCCGCGGAATTAAATTCTTTTATCTCTTGTGGCGCATTTTTCGATTCCAGGTATGCAACACAAGAATCACCTATTATTTGATTATCTAGGGCACTCCTAAATATACGCAAATAATCATCTAAATCTTTAAATAATCGTCCGTGCTTATATTTTATATCACTGCCGAAAAATGCAGCATCCTTTAAGGTTGGCATAAAAATACCGGGGTGCTGCTTTAAATATTCATGCATTGATGTAGTGCCGCTCTTGCCCGCTCCAACTATAAAAAAGTCCGGTTTTTTATTTATGTGGCTATTTTGTTGACCCTTATATTTTCTATCTCCCTTTTGTATTGCGTGAGAGTGAGAATCAGTGCCCATAATAGATATAAACTTATACTTATAAACAACGCCCTTATAACATCTAAAAAGCTTGCGTGCCAAAATTTTATTAACACTAATTGAAGCATGCTGGCTGCAAAAAGCCCGTACAGATAGGAAAATTTATCTACAGCCAAAAAGAAAGAGCTTGAGATAAAAATTACTGCTATAAGACCCATTGCAACGCCATAATAACCCAATATAGAAGCTCCCTCAAGGTATTTTCCCCCAAAAAGCAGCTGCATGGTAAATTCCGGGAATAAAAATAAAAATGCTGAAGCAAGTATAGTTATTGCCAAAATTAAAGCTACTGTAATAGCAAAGGGTTTAAAATAATTTTCTCCGGTATCTTTTTTACGACGTACAATGGGAAACATTATACCTCCAAGCGCGGTACCTGCTATAAATACTATTCTGCCCACTGTAGATATCGCAGAATAAAGACCTGCATCATCAGCGCTAAAATAGCGCTTAACCAAAATAACATCTGAATTCAAAATAATGTTCAAAAATAAAAATGAAAGAAACGCAAAAAACATATATGCCAGTACCTTGCTATCTACGCTAAAATGGCCATCACCTTTTACTTTAAGGATATCTTTCAAATAATAAAATGACATAGCAATAAGTATAGCGACCGATATAACAACAGCGCTAAGAGCGCCTACTATCTGAAAGCCCGCAGAAACCAATAAAACAGCTGCAAAAAACTTAACAGCGCCCTCTACAGTTATCATTGCGGCAGTTTTTTTAAAACGTTCAAGTCCGGGCAAAACTCCTCTATTCACACTTGAAATTGTAAGCAAGGCAATAGATATTACAAAAACATAAAATACAGGTAACGAAGATATGCTTAAAAATTGCTGCAGAGGTTCGGCAAGTATTATGGCAAGAACCGCAAATACAGATACTATTAAAGTTACAAAACCCGTTAGGCGGACTATTAAACTTTTTATTTTTGATAACTGGCCTTTTGCCTTAAATTCAGATGTAAACCTAACCCCCGCCGAATGCAAGGGTGTGGAGGGAACAGTTAATATCATAATAAGAGATATCAAGGCAATAACCTCTCCAAAATCAGCAGGGCTCATCATTCTGCCCATAGCAACTCTATAAAAATAATTAAAGACATTTACCAAAATGCCTCCTATGTATAAAGCGCTACCACCGCGAATCACACGATTAGCCCATAAAGATTTTATCTTTCCTCTCATTTAATTAAATTATTCTCTTCCAAATAATTAACGATTTGATCGGCGCATTCACCAACTGAATTTTTATGCGTGTCAAGTTCAATATGAGGATTTTCAGGATGTTCATAGGGATGGGAAATACCTGTAAAGTTTTCTATTTCTCCCTCGCGCGCCTTAGCATAAAGCCCCTTCACGTCCCGCGCCTCACACACCTCAAGAGGAGCATTACAATAAACTTCTATAAAATTATTCATATCAGATGCTAGTTTCGCCCTCTGATGGCGATAAGGTGAGATAAATGAAGCAAGAACACCAACACCATTTTGACTAAGCATCTTAGCTACAAAACCCACTCTGCGTATATTTTCCTCCCTATCTTCCTTTGTAAAACCGAGATCTGCGCTTAAATGCTCGCGCACAATATCACCATCAAGGCGTTCAAGGCGATATCCCTCTTCTTTAAGGCGATCATGTACAGCATTTGCTAATGTAGTTTTACCCGCGCCCGAAAGTCCCGTAAACCACAATACAAAACCGCTTTGTTCTTTAAATTTAGGATCGTTATACATTTTATCTACAAAAGTGTTATTGCTCTGTCTTAATAAATTATACACTTCAGGACGCATCAAATACAAGGGAGGTTGTTTTTTATTCTGTATCATTTCTCTTATCTTGGTTCCGCTAAAACTTAGGTGTTCCCCGCTATCACAACATTCAGCGTCTTTAAATACATGTTCATTTTGCTTTTGGCAATATACCACCTCGGGAAATGTCATAACCTCAATACCTATCTCATCTTTATCAAAATTATTAAATATTTCCTGTGCATCATAAGGGCCGTAATAATTACCCACACCGGCATGATCTCTCCCCACTATAAAATGCGTGCAACCGTAATTACGACGAATTAATGCATGCATCACAGCCTCTCTTGGTCCCGCATAACGCATTTTCAGAGGCAAAATACCAAGCATGACCTTATCTTTTGGGTAGTGCTTATCTAAAAGTACTTCATATGCTCCCAATATATACTCATCCTTAAAATCGCTTATCTTTTTCTCTCCTATTACGGGCTGAACAAAAAGTCCATCAGTTTTTGCAAGTGCAGCTTTTTGTAAAAATTCATGTCCTCTGTGTGGAACATTTCTTGTCTGAAAAGCAACCACACTATTCCAGCCCTTCTCTTTAAACACTTTGCGGGTCTGTTCGGGCGTAAAATTATATTCAGGATACGGGTAGTACCGCTTATAATCGGTAGTGAAGTCGGTACTATTTATAAGCTCAACCTTGCCGCCTACAAGGTATTTACCCATTTTATATACAGCATCTACGCCCGGATGAGCCCTATCATTTGTGCCAAAGACATTTTCAGCAAAAAATTTTCTATCGTATTTATATATCTCTACATTATGTAAAAGTGCTATTATTTTTGAACTCTGATCCGCCAAAGCTATATCTTTTTTTGTTTTTATTCTGTTGTATTCATCTTCGCGTATATCTAAAGTTATAGGTATAGGCCATACCTTGCCATTTTTCAGGCGCATGTTGCGGGCAACACTTTCAAAATCTTCCTTACCCAAAAACCCTTCAAGCGGGCTATACACTCCCCTGCCTAAATTGATAGCGTCAGTCAGCTTATCGTCTGAAAGCTTTAATACAGGCAAGCTCTCTTCTGTTTTAATTCTACGCCACTCAACAAACCTGCGCCACAAATAATAGCTTGTCATTTTTACAAGCTCTAAAACAGCGGTAAAGCCGGTTGCTTCAACCACGCTTCCCGTCCAAAAATAAGTAACTCCAAGAGTAAGCAAGATAGCTATAATGCGCCATTGAATTGTTTCTGCAAACAGTTTCATTTATATTTATTTATCTGTTCTCAATTTTGGTTCTCTATATTTAAGCCAAAAATAAAAAACAACAGCTTTTATTCCCTGTAAAACAAGGGCAAAAACCCCCGATTCTAACACTTTACCGGTCCAAATATAGGTAACTGCGAAGGTAATTATTATAGCTATTATTCTCCATTCAATTGTCTCATAAAATAACCGCATACTATGTATTATTATACTATACGATAAAGTATATAAAAAAGTAATCTTGTGTAGATTACTTTTTTATTATCTTATTTTATCTTCAATTAGTTCTCCGAAGAATTGCTATTATTGTCACTTTCACCTTCTATTGAGCTTACGGTAGATGTATCCTCTGTTTTTTGGCCTCCGGGATCACTTAAAGGAAGTCCTTCATTTGCAGTTTCTACCTTCTTTTTATAGCGAAATTTTTTATAGGCCTTAAATCCGGCATAAGCTATAAGTAAGCCAAGAAGAACTAATGCTGAATATTTATATAGGGGCCCTGAGCCTTGAAGAGCGCTAAATATTTCTCCACCCGCAGAAGGTCCGCTACCTACCCAAAAATTAACCTCATCCCGCACAGGCGGGTCAAATGATTTGTGGTGATTTTGAGTAAGTTCGATTACCACCTTATACTCCCCCTCTCCGTCAACCGAAAAGGTTTCAGGCCTAAAATCATCGAGTAGTTTCTCGGCGGCATCATGGTTTAATTCTCCTTCAAAATCAGCCGGAATTACCCAAAAATGAGCGTGGCCTGCGTTAGGATTTCCGGGAAAAGGTTCACGATTGTTTTTAAAATCAACAAAAGAAAAGTTTTCAGCTCTGTAGGAAAGCGTTAATTCACTTCCATCAGGAAATACAGCGTCATCAGCCGGACTTATAATCTCAATGTTTGGCTGGCTTTGCTGAGCGAAAACACCAAATGCAATAAGAGATAAAAGGCAGGATATAAATACAATTTTTAATTTATTACTCATATTGTTTTGAAGTTAATACTTTAATTGCCTTAAATATTCGGTTTCTAAACTCTGTTATTAATAATAACATAATTACAACTAAAGCGAGAGCTTTCCACGGAAATGTCCAAAAAGTCATGGTGCGAACTATGGGCTGTTTATGTTCGGGTACAGTTAAAAGCATTGTCGCGCTATAAGGACCAAGGCGGAAATTTCTCTGCCAAAAACTCTCCTCTGCCAGTATCTCAACGTCAAAACTGCGTACACGACCGGGCATCATTATTTTTTTAGGCAAATCAGCAGTAGCTATTTTTGTACCAAACATATTTTTTACCTCTATGAACCCTTCAGTAGTGAAATGGTAAATGCCATCATTTTGCACGCTTGCTGTAATTTCACGCACCATATCCTCGAAAACGCCCGCCTCAGCCCTTGGTAAAGGAATTAAGCTGGCAGTAAGAGGCAGGGGGTCCTTGTCTTTTGGCTCAAGTGCTACTATCTGTGCTGAATAATTAATACGCTCACCTTCAAGTGAAAGATCTACTACACGTATAAAGAAAAGTACACCAACTTCAGGAATAGTTCTGGGGCCTGTCTCTTCAAAATAATGCGGCGGTATTATTGCCTCAAAACGCATCATGACAAAATATGAGCCCGGAGGTGTATCTTGGGGAACATTTATGGTAAAGGGAATTGTTTTTGCCTCTTCGCTTGTATCTTTTTCTGTAAGTAAAAACTCTGTACCCTCTTCAAAGCTAAACCACTTTGTAGCATTTAATGCCTCCTCTGCCTGTATAAATTCAATATCATCAGTATTTTCACTTAAATTCCAAAGATTAAGCTTAACTCCCACAGGCAAAGCAAGGTTATCGGATTGATTAAACACGGTTATTTCCCCCTCGTATGAATTGCCTGAAAAAATTTCAATATCAAATAAGTTTTGGGTGGCGGCAAGACCAACCTCTTCAGCATTAACTGAAGAGGTAGAGGCAAACAATAAAATGGTAAAAAATATCAGAAATTTTTTCATAATATACTATATTAGAACGTTGGCGTTAGAATGTAAACTATCGTTGTCAGGTATTCTCCCGCGGGCTGTGAGCTAAGTACCGAAGTTTTGTAATTAATTATGACAACATCATCTGTAAGGTCGGTATCGGTTGTAGATTTTGATATTGAATCACCGGGAGCGTCTGAAGCGGGGGCAAAGGCGGCATAATTAGAACCAAAGCCGATATCAGTATCGTCAGTATTATAACCCCATCCACATTCACCATTATCTGTACAATTACCCGTCCAGGCAGTTGGGCTCTCATAAGTTCCGCTCCAGTCCTGTATGGTATTTGAGGTTGAGGGTTCAGTTAAGAATTGTGTTTGATAGGCAAATACATCGAAGCCATTTTCGCTCTGACTCTGCACGGTAAGGGTGTTATTGGCGCTTGCCGTAAATGTATTACCGCTGTTCATAGGCAATGAAATTGAAGTGGTATTTAGAGTAAATGATGCAGCGGGGAAAAGCCAACAGGATAGATCGGTGTTGCCGCCATTTGTACTTGTGCTATCCAGTGATATATTTGTTGTGCCCGTAGCACAGCCCGAATCAGTTATTGTAGCATACTGTACACTTTCAGTTCCCTGGTGGTCTATAAGCCACTGAGTGCTGCCGCTTGATGATCTTATTTGTATATCATTTCCACTTGCTCCCTCTACGGTAAATGCGCCCTCTATTCTTATTTCACCATTATTTCCTCCGGGAACCTCAAATGTAAGGGTTGAGCCGGCGGATTGAGCTGTAAAATTATTAAATGTAACAAAATCACCTCCCGCTGTAGTAGCGCCTCCAATATTATGGTCGCCGCTGCCAAATGCCACAGTTCCTGAATTATGAGCAAAACCACCTCCTGTTACCTCATCATTAAAGTTGCCACCTACCGTAAGCGTGCCCGATGGCGCAGTTGAAGCACCTGCGGTTACCGTAAAGTTACCGTCAATTGTGTCGCTTGCATCAGAAAATGTCCAACCTCCACCAGAGCCATTGAAATCAATGTCATCAAAATCGCTGGAACCGGTACTTATAGTATGGCCAGTGGCGGTTGCTGTAAATGTAGTAAGCTGGGCTGCTGTCTTTGAAAATGTGCCGTCATTATCAAAGTCGCCGCCTACAGAAAGATTATTTGTGCCCATATCCAGCGTAGCAGATGATGAAATATGAACATCTCCATCAGCTGAGCTTGCAGATCCTGAAGGCGAAGTGGTAACAGTTCCTCCCGGAGTATATGTATCTCCTGTCCATACATGAAACTCAAAGCCATCAGATACAACAAGATTGCCTGAGTTTGCTGTAAAGCCAATATCTGTATCTGTACATCCGGTACCTGTATCATTATCACAGCTTGCAAGATCTGTGGTTGCTATATTTGAATTATCATCATCTCTTAGAATTACCCTGTCCTGGTAGAGATCTGCGTTGGATATGGCACTACCGTCTGTAGAATATGCTAAGCTTCCGGTAAATGTGGTGTTGCCGTCTGCCCATATAGTTATCGTACTGTTTGCGGCCGCACTAACATTTGTAAATGTATAGGCGCCTGATGAGGCAGAGCATACAGCTGTACTTGCGGCTGCACCCTCAACGCTGAGTTTCAGGTCTACATCGTTATCTCCTCCATCCGTTGAACAATCATAGGGGTTTGTTTCATCTGTCTGGTAGAGAGTTCCTGTAATTGTAAACCCTGCCTCAAATACCCAACAAGGGTCGTTATTACCCTCATCTGTTGAGGTGCCATCTGTAAGGTCGATATCTGTAGATGCCGGATCACAGCCCGAATTTTTAACACTGGCATAAGTTACATCCTCTGTACCCTGGTGATTTACAAGCCATTGAGTTGGGCTTGCATCATCATCTGTAGAGTTTATAGCAATTTGATTTCCACTCTGGCCCGTAATTGTAAAGAGGCCCTCAAGCGTAAATGTTTATGAGGCAGTAAAGTTTAGAGTATTTCCAGCCGCGGTTGAAAGAAAATTATAGAATGTTGTGGCACCGGCAAGAATAGTTGTTTTTGAAGCATCATCAAATTCAACCGTTCCTGAATTCGCGTTAAATGTTCCGTTATTTGTCCAGTTTGCCGCAACCGACAAGCTTGAAGCAGATGATGCTATAAATGTAGCATTTGTATCTATTAAGAAATTATCCTGTATATCAAATAATGTATCGTAAGTATCTGCCCTTGCAGTTCCGGTTGTGGTGCCGTCTCCAACTTCAGCATATCCCTGTGAGGTTATTGTTTGTCCACCTGCAGTTCCCAGAATATGGTCAATGCTTCCGGGGTGTATCTCTAAATTATTATAGGTACCGGCGGTAATATACACAAACACTGTATCCTCCCACTGGAGAGCTCCATTATTGGATGAGCCGCATGAGCCATCTCCATCATCATTGTCATTTGTCTCACCATTTGTAGCGCCACCTAAAGTTCCCGAACTCTGGAAAAGCCACTCATTTGTACACGTAGTTGTATCTAAAAGATTTACATTATATACAGCATTTGAGGTTGTGTTATCAAATACAAGTGCGGTAAATGTGCTGTTAGCTGAAATTACACTATCTACCACGCCCACATACGCGGCTGTGGTTTCTGCGGAAGCATAGTTGTCAAAATTAAGGCCGCTAAACTCGGTAACTGTAGTACCTGCCTGCAAATCAACTCCTATGGTTTGCCCCGTACCTCCCATTTCATCGAAGTCCACTCCGTTGAAGTCAATGGTACCTCCTGCGGAAATTATGGAATAACCCTCTGTTCCTGCACCTGCATGGTTTACTATAGTGGGACTTGTGCTTGAAGTTTGACCCTTAAGCTCTAAGGTCTCCCCTGCGCCTACGGTAAGGGTGTCTGCATCCTGTTGGAATTGGAGGGTTTTTTGAGTGTTTGCATCTGTTGCGCCCTTCCATGCCATAAAGCTATATGCATCGCCTCCTGTAACCGACCCATTGCCTCCAATTGTAAATTGAACATTTGTGGTACCGTCGGTAAATTGGCTACCGCAAGTTGCGGTTCCTACATCTGTTTCAGCACCCGCTTCACTATATCGGTAT
>JAWVZY010000002.1:0-38231 GCA_033721955.1 Candidatus Spechtbacterales bacterium | reverse complement strand
GATCATTTTGGAAGAAAGAGAATATTTCAATACGGCATTTTGGGTTTTACTCTTGGCTCTCTTCTTTCGGCACTTGCCCAAAGCTCTACTCAGTTGATCGTTTTTCAGGGTTTGCAGGGTATTGGCGCGGCAATGATGATACCCGGTTCCCTTGCTATAATAAATGTTTGTTTTGCAGATAATGTTCGAGGCAAGGCAATAGGCCTGTGGGCTGGACTTAGCGGCGCTATGGCGGCTTTTGGTCCCTTGCTTGGCGGGTGGCTTGTAGAGGAATTTGGCTGGAGTTCTGTATTTTGGTTCAATGTGCCCATAGGTCTATTGGTATACTTTGCCGCCAGAAGCTATGTGCCCGAATCATACAATCCTGATGCTCGTCATATTGATTGGCTGGGCACTCTTTTTGTGGGTATAGGGTTAAGCGGACTTGCCTTTGGGCTTATACAAGGCCCTGTATGGGGCTGGGAGAGCGGGGGCATATTTGTAAGCTTTATAGTAAGCGCTATAGCATTTATTTCATTTATTCTTGTAGAAAGGATGAGCGAAGAGCCTCTTGTGCCTTTTCAAATATTTAAAAATCCTCTGGTTCTTGGAGC
This sequence comes from Candidatus Spechtbacterales bacterium, assembly GCA_033721955.1. Classification (GTDB taxonomy): domain Bacteria; phylum Patescibacteriota; class Minisyncoccia; order Spechtbacterales; family 2-12-FULL-38-22; genus JAWVZY01. Next base: position 37,638 of record JAWVZY010000002.1, on the reverse strand, counting down.
AAATATAGCGACATTTCTTTTATATTTTGCTCTAAACGGTACTATATTTTTTCTAACCTTAAATTTGCAGCAAATTCAGGGGCTCAGTCCGTTTAAGACAGGTCTTTCTCTTTTGCCTCCCGTGGTTATAATAGCTCTTTTTTCAGGACCTGCAGGTTCTTTGGCAGATAGAATAGGTCCGCGGTTTCAAATGATAACAGGACCTCTTGCGGTTGCAGCGGGCATGGGCATTTTAGCTTATTCAGGGCCAAGCCCTACGTATTTTGCCAACATTTTGCCTGGCCTTATTCTATTTGGAGCCGGCATGGCTTTTACAATAGCTCCTCTTACAAAAAGCGCGCTGGCAGTGAAGGAGAAATATTCAGGTGTAGCATCGGGTGTAAACAATGCGATAAGCAGAATAGCAGGGCTTATGGCGGTAGCAATTCTGGGCGCTGTTATGTTTTCTTTCTTTACAAGCAAGATAGAAGACAGAGTTCAAAATTTACCTATAGCTAAAGAACAACAGGAAATTATTTTAGAACAGAAAGATAAACTTGGGGGAATACAAGTTCCCGAATCATTTAATTCGTTTGCCGCAAAACATACTAAAACTGCTATTGGCGAATCTTTCGCCACGGGCTTTAAATGGATAATGATAATTAATGGAATACTGGCTTTTGTAGCTGCTATAATAGCATTTTTTGAAATTAAAGATTCCCCTGAACTCAGATATAGAAAAAAGAGAGGAGAAATAAATACATGAAAAATATCAGGGAAGAAGCAAAGCGCGTGCTTTTAAATAATTTTGAGGCCACGGGCAAAAGATACATAACTCCCGCATGGCCTCATTACCGCTATCAGTGGGTATGGGATAGCTCTTTTCACGCCATAAGCGCCTCAGAGCTTGGGTTGGATGATATAGCCAAGAATGAAATAAGGCAACTGTTTAAGTATCAAGATTCTCGGGGCTGGATACCGCATTTTATATATCATGGCTATTATGCTAAATGGGATGCTGAAATGTGGCTTTATGGAAAAGGACTCCGCCCTAAGACAAGTTCTCTTGTGGGCCAGCCCGTTATAGCGCAAGCCGTAGAGGCCATAAATGATAAAAATTTTAGCGCGGAAGTTGCAGAGCCCCTGGTAAAGTTTTATAAATACTTTATTGAGTATAGAGATGCTTATAATGTGGTATCTATAATTTCGCATCGTGAAAGCGGCAGAGATGCGGCTCCCGAATTTGATTTTTTCAGACCTGTTTTACCTAAGCGCTTTAATCGCTTGAACGGGTTTTTGGATTTTTTATTTACTCTTTTTATTGATTTTCGCAATCTTTTACTTGGATGGGATGAAGAGAAAATCCTGCAAAGAGGTCCTTTTAATGTTAAGGATGTAGGAGAGCATACCATATTTATAGATGGGCTTTATTCTTTGAAAAATATACTTAAAAGTGTGGATATGCTTTATCTCTTTCCTAATATAGACGAAGCAATCAAGCGGTCAATAAATGCCCTTATAGATACATGCTGGGATAAAGAGGATAAGAGGTTTTATCCTGTGCGCGTGGGGCATGGCATGCTAAAGGATCATTATTCTATAGGTAATATTATGCCCCTTATTATAAAAGATCTGCCTAGAGAGATGGTCGAGGGTATTGTCAAAGATATTAAAGATCCGAACCTTTTTTGGACAAAATATCCTCTACCCTCCGTTTCAGTTTCAGATAGTGAATTTTTGCCCGATAAAATATTTCCTATATGGCGCGGTCCAACATGGATAAATACAAATTGGTTCATTATAAGAGCCCTTGTGCAGCATGGTGAGACCGATGCCGCAAAAGAAATTGCAGAGCGCTCAAAAGAAATGATAAAAAGAAAAGGGTATTGGGAATTTTACGACCCTTATACAGGTGAGGGTATGCGTATAGAGGATTTTGCCTGGAGTACGCTTGTAGTTACCTTTGATAAATTAGTTGAAAAATAAAAGTGAATTCCGGTAAAGTATAAATTATTATGAAAAATATTACTATTTCTACAACAAAAAATAAGCAGGTTATAGATATAACCGATGATGTAAATAAGGAATTGCCCGAGGGTGATGGTGTTGTGGTTTTATTACTTCAACACACTACCGCAGCACTTACAACTGCGGATTTAGACCCGGGGACTGACTTAGATATGCTTGACGCTATAGAAGCAATAGCTCCGGACTTGGATTATAGGCATCCTCACAACCCCGCACATGCCCCCGACCATATTATGAGCTCAATTATAGGGACTAATTTATCGCTTCCCTACAGGAATGGAAAACTTATTTTGGGCACATGGCAGAGAGTTGTACTTATTGAACTGGACGGTCCGCGCGATAGGAACATAATTATTGAATCATAATAATTTTTACTGTACTATGTATTTAGCCCTTTTATTAAAGGAGGTTTGCAGTGGCTAAAGAGATAGATTTAGAGCGCCTGAAGAAAAAGGCAGATGATGCACAAAAAAGGATAAAAACAGAAAAGGAAAATGAGGAAAAGGAGAAAGCTTTGCACATTGAGCATAAAGCTCAAAAAAATGCGTGTAAATGGATTGAAGAAATACCACAAAGATTGGAAGATGCTGCCGATAGGGGCGTTAAAAAGGTAAAAATATTCTGGTATAGCGTAATGATAGGCGGAGGATATTACACAGAAACCGCCATAGATGAGAGAACTTTAGAACTTATTGAAGAGTATTGCAAAGAACAGGGCCTCAAAACCTATATGAAAGATGGACAGTGGAACGCGCCAGGCGCAGTGCAAGAGTATAAACTTTATGTTGATTTGACATAACCATTAACCCTGCAAAAGCGGGGTTTTTATTGTGGAAATGATTTTTGTCTCTTAAATGCTATAATAAATATATATGACAGACGTTAAGCAAAATAAGAAAAAAGTTTTAATTTTAGGTGGTACCGGATTTGTCGGTTACTATGTTATACGCGCCTTGCATGAGGCAGGTTTTAAGCTCGGCCTTATGCTGCATAAAAAGAAAGATGATATTAATATTCCATATGATGGGTATGAAACATTTGAAGGGGATATTAAAAAACCCCAAACCCTAAAAAAGATAATGAATGAATTTAAGCCCGATGTAGTAGTGCATTTAGTGGGAATTGTACGCGAACATCCGCCCAATGTTACATTTGAAAAAATACATGTTCAGGGAACTCAAAATATAGTTGACGTATCAAAGCAAGCGGGAGTGGACAAGATAATATATATTAGTGCCTTAGGTGCTGATCTTGAGGGTCCCACAAAGTATTATAGAAGCAAGGCAAAAGCAGAACAAATAATAGAAAATTCAGGCCTTAAATACACTATTTTACGTCCTGCTATAATGTTTGGTTGGAGAAGCCATTTTACAAATCGCATAAGATTTTGGGCGAAAATTTTACCGTTTATCCCTGTAATTGAAAAGAAGGGTAAGAAATTTCATCCTCTTCACGCACAAACTACAGGTGAGATAATAGCTCGTGCCGCAGAAGGTCAGGGCGACAATAAGACCTATGAACTCTTAGGCCCTGAAGAACTCAGCGTATACGAGGTTGCCAAAAGGATTGGCAAGAAAATGGGTTCACATAAAAAAGTGTGGCCAATACCTTTGCTGTTTGCACGTATTGGCGCGTTTTTAGGTAGTTTAGGCCTGCCTTCGCCAGTGACTAAGGCAGAACTTAAAATGCTGCTTAAGGGAGATGATGGTAATCCCACAGGCATGCAAAATGATTTTGATGTTGAGAATTTGCCTTTAGACCCTATGGCAGATTACGCTATTTATTAAATAATATAAAAATTATGAAAAGATTTAGTTTACTTATATTTTTATTGATCGTCACCGCAGCTTCATATTTAATATATATAATGACCGAGGATATAAGCCTTGCGTTGATGGTGGGAGTTGACCTCTTTGTTGCTGTAACTGTGTTGTCATTTGCTTTTGTACAGATAGCTCTTAACCGCCGGCTTATACAATTACAGGATTATGTTGCAGTTTCTATAGTGCCTGATCCAACAACACCACGCGGTATCCGTTTTTATAACACCGGAAAACTTAATGTATATATACACAGGATCGAGGTACGTGATGGCGAAACAAACGAACTTATAGGAGCTACAGAGATATTTAACAACCCTCGTTTACTTCCCGCCGGTACCCTTGATGAAAGCTATTATTGGTATCCTATACCTGAGGAGGTAAAAATTGGCCAGCAAATAAGCTTGGTATTACTTGCAACGGATGAATTTGACAGGCGTTGGCTGTCAAGCCACGGAGGTGTTATGCTTGGTGAAAAAGATTTGCGTGTATGGTCGCACAAAACTCATCAAAAAGATTGGAAGATATATAAAAAAGGTGAAAAAGTTCCTCCTACAGGCAAGTAAGGTAATATACAATGAAAGATTTTAATAAAAAGAAATTTATACTATTTTTTTTGGGATTAATTATATTATCCATCCTTATATGGGGCGGGGTTTTTTGGTGGCAGAATTTGCGTGGCGCAGGTCCCGCTATAAAACCTCCTCCTGATAATATAGCTGAGATAATAAAAGAAAAAAATAAAGAACCTCAAGGCGGGCAAAATGAAACCGAATTTCCACTTAGTGTAGCGGATAACTTTAATATCGATATTTTTGCTCAAGATCTTCCCGATGCGCGGGTTATAGTTCAAGATAGTTTGGGTAATTTTTGGGTGAGCCAGCCCGATGAGGGATCCGTTTCATTGTTAACTGTAGAAAATGGCGAGGTTGTTCGCCATGATAAAGTATTTAGGAATTTAAATCGTCCACACGGCCTGGCAATAGATCCTGAAAATGGCCTTGATATGTATATTGCCGAAACTGATAAAATATCAAAGATCCGGCTGTATTCTGAAGGCCCCCTTGAAAAGGTGGTTGACTTGCCTGCAGGAGGCAGGCATTGGAGCCGTACTATTGCTTTTGGTCCTGACGGGCGCCTGTATGTATCTATTGGTTCTTCATGTGATACATGCATTGAAGAAGATCGCCGCAGAGCCGCAATATATGTAATGGATAAAGACGGTAGTAATTTTGAAAGTTATGCTCAGGGACTTCGCAATGCTGTATTTTTTACATGGAGCTATGTAGATGGGCGTATGTGGGCCACAGAAATGGGGAGAGACCATTTGGGAGATAACCTACCTCCTGATGAAATAAATATTATAGAAGAGGGCGGATTTTACGGATGGCCTTATTATTATGGAGATAATGTTGCAGATACAGAATTTCGGGATTCTGAATTTTTTCAAACTTTTGATCCACCCGGACCCCTTAGCGGTAGTAAGATAAATTTGCAGGCGCATGTAGCGCCTTTGGGTTTAGCGTTTGTACCTGAAGAGGGTTGGCCTGAGGATATGTGGTACGATCTTTTAGTTGCGTATCATGGTTCATGGAATAGGAGTGTGCCTGTTGGCTATAAAATTGCGCGTATACGTCTTGATGCGCAAGGAAATCTGCTTAGCTCCGTCTCAGATAGCACAGGGTTTGTTGAAGAAGAGGATTTTATAAGCGGTTGGTTGCAAGGTAGTAGTTCGCTTGGCAGGCCTGTTGACATTATGCTACAACCCGGAGGAGTTGGTTATATAACAGATGATAAAGCGGGAGTAGTATATAAGATCAGCTATATAAATAATTAGTATTATGTCTAATATCAAAGGTTTACTGATATCTTTTTTAGCTCTTATATTTATAGTTGGAGGTTTCTTTATTTTGCGTAATTTGACCGCACAAGATAGTGGACAGGAAGAGGTGCGGGTAGAAAGTTTTTCTGAATGTGTTGATGCCGGATACCCTGTAATGGAGTCATATCCTCGCCAATGCAGAACTCCTTCGGGAGAGGTTTTTGTTGAAGATATAGGCAACGAACTTGAAAAGGCAGATCTTATAAGAATAAGCAGTCCGCGCCCTAATGTAGAAATTTCAAGCCCTCTTGTGGTAGAGGGAGAGGCAAGGGGTTATTGGTTTTTTGAAGCCGATTTTCCGGTTCGTCTTTATGATTCTGAGGGCAGGGAAGTTGCTGTAGCCATTGCTGAGGCGCAGGGTGATTGGATGACAGAAGATTTTGTAGCGTATAGAGCGGAACTTGAATTTGATAAGCCGGCAACAAGTACCGGAATTTTGGTTTTAGAAAAAGATAACCCTTCAGGCCTTTCAGAAAATGCCGACGAACTTAGGGTGCCTGTGCGTTTTAATCCGGACACGGCTGAGTATGGAGAAATATCTACTTGCATTATTACAGGTTGCTCGGGGCAAATATGTGCTGAGGAAGAGGTTGCAACTACATGTGAATATCAGCCGGAATACGCATGTTATAAAAATGCAACATGTGAAAGACAGGCCAATGGAGAGTGTGGGTGGACTTTAACCGGAGAGTTGGCACAGTGTTTAGGTATAGCTTTATAGTAAATAGATATTTCTCATTTCACCGCCTCAAGGCGGTTTTTATTTTTTTATATATGCTAAAATAGTAGATATGAGACGCATTGCTATAACAACGGGTCTTTATGTAGCCATAGGAATGGCGCTGCTTAGTGTTGCTTCATACTTTGTATTTGTAAATGTTTATAACGTTGAAATATCTTTTGAACAGCCGCCTGAAGTAGGAGATATGGTACGTGTAAAAATGAGCCCTCTTGCCTCAGAGGTATATGCAAAAACCGGTTTTTCTATAGAGCCCGAAATTGAAGGTGAGCTTGTATGGCATGATGAACAAAAAGAGCTTCACTTTGTGCCAAATGAGGGCTTTGAGCCCGACAAAGAATATAAGGTTAGTTTTAATAAAAGTTCTACGTTTTCGGCAGCTTTACCGGGCACCAGCGAAGCATTCACATTTTCCTCAGTTTCATTTAATCGTTCAAGCCCTTCTACAGGAAGCTATATAGAGCAAAATCGCTATATAGATGTAAACTTATCTACTATGACACTAACCCTGATTGAAGACGGTAAAGCGCTTAAAACCTATCCTGTTGCCGGTAAGGGTAATCCCTGGACAGCACCGACTCGTGAAGGAACATTTATAATAAAAACAAAAGAGCCAAACCATTTTTCCCGGCTTTCTTATGTATGGATGCCCTGGAGCATGCAGTATTCAGGAAATTATTTTATTCATGAATGGCCTCATTGGCCCAATGGGGCCAGAATAACCTCCAAGTATTCATCGGGTTGTATACGACTTTTTCCCGGAGATGCCAAAGAGGTTTATGATTGGGCAAAGGTAGGCACAACTGTTGTGGTGCATTCAACAGCAGATCGTTTGCCTGTTTTCGCTCCCAGTACAATTGAAAGTGGTGACCTTGTGCGCGAGAGGTCAGAAAGCAATGTATATATAATTAAAAAAGGAGGAAATAAGACCTTTAAGCGTCACGCATGGACAGATAAATTTGGCTCTTGGTATGACCACCTTTCTCCTTTTTGGCAAAGTATTAAATTAGTACAGGACGGTTCTCTTGATGAATTTATAACATCTCGCTGGGTGCGCGTAGATGCTCCATCCGATATGCCCGAGAGTCGCTATATTTATGAGCTTGACATATCATCTAAAACAAGGCATCTTATGCTGTGCGGGGAAACGCCTTTAGATAGTTTTGTAAAACCGGAAAATTGTGATAATGCCTGGATAGAGCATGGATGGCCTCCGGCTGAGATATATACAATCTCTTTAGATGAATTTAACGCCTATGCTGAGGGCGAGGAGAAAATATTACAACCTTCTTCCTCGGTTATTCAATAATGAAATTCTTTAAGACATTAGGAATATTAATACTTATAGAAGTCGCCATGATAGGCGGTTGGTTTTTAATTGCAGATAAACCTACAGATGAAATACTTCCTCAGAGCCCTATAGCAACCGATACTTCTGAGGATAAAAACAGCGAAAAAGAAAAAATTGAACAGAAGCAAGAGCCACAAAAGCAAGAAAACGATCAAGAGGAATATGAATCTCCAGTAGATGAAAATGTAGAGCCCGGCGATACTTTGGGCACTGTTCTTTTAGAGGGGGTTCCTTTTACTCCGCAGGCCCCTTTTGGTAATTGGAGTGACCCGAGACAGCAAGATGGTTGTGAAGAGGCTGCATCCATTATGGCAGTGCATTGGGCAAGAGGTGACAGTTTGAGCTTGGCGCAAGCTGAGAATCTCATCACTGCAATATCTGACTGGGAGCTTGAAAATCACGGTGAGTACAGGGATATTTCAGCATCAGATACTCTAAATTGGATAATTAAGGGATATTTAGGTCATCAAAATGCTGATGTTAAATATGGCATTACAGCAAGCGATATAATACGTGAACTTGAAAAAGGCAATATAATTATTACTCCAACCAACGGCCGCTTACTTGGAAATCCTTATTTTACTCCTCCCGGTCCCGAGCGCCATATGTTCGTTATAAAAGGTTATGATTATGAGACAGGAGAGTTTATAACCAACGATAATGGAACAAAGTGGGGCGAGGGTTTTCGCTACAGTAAAAATACTCTCTATAACGCTATTATGGATTATCCAACCGGTTATCATGAGCCCATACAAAGCACTGTAAAGGCAATGATAATAGTAAGGCCTTCTTAAAAGATGCTACTAAGAGGCATATCTTTTTATTTGTGATGATACAACAGGGGATGAAATAAGTGATTTTTTTAAAACAGGCGATATAGTTGCCTGTTTTTTATAATGCAATTTAAAATTCTGCGCATTATAAAGAGGTAGATATCCTGTCCGAATATATGTCCGAATATAAATTGACTTTTGACTATAATTGTGCTAAAACTTAGGCAGTTCTATGCAACTAGATAGGTAAGCATAGAGAGGAAAATCCAGAAAAGAAAGGATTTTGAATGAGTAAAAAATCTGCTAATGCTTTGCGAATTGATGGCAACCCTTATCGGTTACCTGTAAACTTAACACCAATTCATCAGGATATACACCTGGAAATGCCAAAACTGGAAAATGCCGGGGAGGATGAGTATTTCGGTATAACATCTTTGCAATTCCGTCTTGATAGGCCTGCAGATAAGGTCATATTGAATTCAAAAGGTATTAAGTATGATTCTGCCGTTGTTTATTCTGCGGCGGGATTAGAGCAAAGAGCAACTGATATCGAGGTTGATAATGACAGTGAAACTGTAACCTTTTGTTTTGACAGCCCACTGAGCGGCGAGAATTTGCTTGAGATAGAGTTTCATCGTAAGTTTAATCCGCCAAATAAGATGCGCGGTTTGCATGAAAGTGTTTTTGAATTACCCGACGATACTGAACGAGTTATGGCCACTACTCAATTTGAATCTACTCATGCCAGAGAGGCCTTTCCCTGCTGCGATGATCCGCTGCAAAAGGCGACATTTCAGACAACTCTTGTTGTGCCTGAAGACAGAACGGCTGTTTCTACTACGGAGATAATTTCTGAGCACTCTTTAGGCAACGGTCTTAAGGAGGTTCAATTTGCCAAGACACCCCGCATGCCTACATATTTGCTTGCATTTATTGTGGGAGATTGGGAATATCTTGAAGATGAAACATCTGATGGTATAAGGGTGCGTGTATATGCTACTCCCGGTAAAATAGATAAATTGCAGTTTGCACTTGATACGACAGTTAGGGCTCTTGAGTGGTTTGGGAATTATCACGATTTTTCCTACAAAAATATAGCTAATAAATGTGATGTTTTGGCAATTCCTGATTTTGAAGCGGGTGCCATGGAAAATATTGGAGCTATAACTTTCCGCGAGGTTTTACTTTTTGTTGATGAAAGTACATCCACTATTCTGAAGCGCAGAGTGGCAGAGATTATATGTCATGAGCTTGAGCACCAGTGGAAGGGAAATCTTGTAACACCCGCATGGTGGAATAACTTGTGGCTAAAAGAAAGCTTCGCTACCTTTATGGCTTATAAGTGCGTTGACGCCCTATTTCCTCAGTGGAAAGTGTGGGACGAATTTGTATCGGGTATGGCATCGGGAGGTAAGTCGCTTGCCAGCTTGCAAAGTGCGCATCCGATTGAGGCACCTGTAGAAAATCCGGATGAGATTGATCAGATATATGATGCAATCTCATATAATATGGGCGGTTCGGTCCTTCGTATGTTGGAGGATTGGCTTGGCGAAGATATTTTCCGTGAAGGGATTCGTTTGTATATTGAAAGACATCAATTTGCTAATACGCAAACCGAAGATCTTTGGGCGGCGCTTGCCGAGGTAAGCGGTGAACCGGTGGTAGAGGTTATGAATAGTTGGACAAAGCAGACGGGTTATCCTGTTGTGAGTGTAAACCGCAAAAACGGTAAAGTTGCACTACATCAGGAGCGTTTTCTCATAAACGGGAGCAGTAATGGCCGAGATGGCACTCTATGGTCTGCCCCGATCACATATCGTGATTCTGATGGGAATGAAAATACTATCGTTATAAACGAAAGAGAATCTGTACTTCCTGTATCCGCTGAAAAGACAATCCAGCTAAATGTTGGCCAGGCAGGTGTTTTACGCGTAAATTACGCAGATAAAGACCTCGCAGCTCTTGTGCGCCAAATGAATAAATTAGATGTTGTTGACCGCCTTGTGTTAGCTGAAGATATGTATAATCTTATGCGCGCAGGCTATAGGAAGGTAGATGAATATTTGGAATTTGTAAGCGCTTATAAAAGCGAGCAGAATTATAATGTTTGGAATACGGTTGCCTTAGGTTTAGGCGCTTTGCACAGTATTTTCTTTGAACACGATAATATTGAGGATCTAAAGGCATATGCCGTTGAATTGCTTGAGGAAGCTGTAGATAGTGTAGGATTCTCTCCTGCTGACAACGAAAGCGATGATATCGGCCTCTTGCGCCAGACGGTGCTTAGTTTATCTGCCAAATTTGATAATGAGGAAGTTATAGAAGAGGCACGCAATTTATTTGCCGCCTCCGATGTTTCTTTGGGTAATATTGACCCCGATTTGCGCGGTATCGTTTTGGGTGCTGTATCTAAGAATGGTGATAGCAAAATGTTTGAGGAATTTATTGAGCGCTATGAGAAGTCGCTTGAGCTTCAGGCAAAACTTGGTCCTGAGCTTTCTCTAAAATATATGTCCTGTATTTCTAATTTCAGAGACAGGGATCTATTTATAAGAGCACTTGATTATAGTTTATCTAATAAGGTAAGGCCTCAGGATGCTGTGAGAATGTGGGGCACACCTCAAGAACTTACAAGGATTGCCTGGGAATACCTGAAAGATAACTGGGATGTTTTAGATGAAAAATTCGGCTCTACAAGGATGATAGGAGGATTTATCACAGGAGTTATCGGGGGTATTCCCGATAGAGTATTTGCCGATGAGGTAGAGGAATTCTTCAATGAAAATCCCGCGCCGCGTGCTACAGAAAAAATCAAACAAACTCTTGAAGGTATGCGCATACGCGCAAAATTCAAAGAGGAAAATGAAGATGCATTTTCAGAGTTTTTTAACGGATAATTTGTACATTTAAACCAAAAACCGAGCACTGCTCGGTTTTTTAATATGATTTCGATTCCCGCTACTATGTAATTAAAAAAGTCCTAAACGGACCTTTTTAATATATGTCGGGACGCCGGGAATCGAACCCGGGTCGCACGACCCCCAGCCGCGCATAATAACCATTATACTACGTCCCGAGTTACAGAATTACTTCTGCAATTTTTTGAGTATCTCCGGTTTTTTAACAGCTGTTTTTTTGCAGCGAGTGCAAACCTTAACACGACTGCCATCAGGCAGGCGCATCCACTGGAGATTTGCGTATTTTCTTACTTTATGTGTGGGATTATAGTTTCCGCGAAGAAGTTTTCTTTTACCTTCCATCTGGGAACTCTTTCCACATGAAGCGCATTTCTTTGCCATAATTGATTATTTACTTTAATATGTAATTAATATAATAACTTTAACACTATACATTAACTTTTATTATATTTCAATAGCGCGATGGAAATTGTAACATTTATAATATTTATAGCCATTTTAATATTCTCAGTAGTATTACACGAGGTGGCACATGGCGTAACAGCTAATTACTTGGGAGACCCCACAGCCAAGATGATGGGTCGGCTGACTTTAAATCCTATACCGCATTTGGATATGTTTGGCTCTATTATATTACCTTTGCTTTTAGCTATACCCATGCTTTTTGGAGCGCCATCCGTGATTTTTGGCTGGGCAAAGCCTGTACCTTACAATCCGTATAATTTACGTAATAAGAAATGGGGTCCTGCTATGGTGGGCGGTGCCGGACCCGCAACCAATTTATTTTTAGCGTTAGTTTTTGGCTTGGCTTTACGTTTTATAATGCCGGTTTCAGCTGATTCATCCTTGTTTGGGTTGGCCGTTGTCTTTATGGCTATAACATATATAAATCTTCTTTTAGCTGTTTTTAATCTTGTCCCCATACCACCCCTGGATGGCTCTAAGCTTTTGTTTTCTCTTTTTAATGTGCCTCATCATATAAGAACTATGCTTGAGCGCAATGGTTTTATATTTTTGCTTTTATTTATTTTCCTTGGTTTTCAGATGATACTGCCGATTATTCAGGGAGCTTTTTCTCTTATAACGGGAGTTGGCCCGGGAGCGTTTATATAAAATCAGTTGACATAATTTTAAAATTCATATAAATTATATAGTATTGCCTAACGGCAATTTTTAATTGAGCAATTATGCCAACAATAAACCAACTTGTAAAAAAAGGAAGAAAGAAGCGAAAGAAAAAAGATAAATCAGTGGCTTTAAGTCACGGCTTTAATGCGCTTAAAAATAAGCCTACAAATTATTACAGCCCTTTTAAGCGAGGGGTATGTACACGTGTAACAACTGTAACGCCAAGAAAGCCAAACTCTGCCCTTAGAAAAGTGGCAAGGGTTCGTCTTACAAATGGCATGGAAGTAACTGCTTATATTCCCGGAGAAGGACATAATCTTCAAGAGCACTCCGTTGTGCTACTTAGAGGGGGTAGGGTAAAAGACCTTCCGGGCGTTCGTTATCATATTGTAAGAGGTGTACTTGATACTGCCGGTGTTGAGGGGAGAAAAACTCAGCGCTCTAAATACGGTACTAAGATGCCTAAAGAATAATCTATGCGTAAAAAAGGAGGATTTAAAAAAAGACAACTGCAACCCGACTATAAATATAATAACCCCCTGGTTACCAAGTTTATAAATTATATGATGTGGGATGGAAAAAAATCAGTAGCCCGTAAAGTTGTTTACGATGCTTTTGATATTATTCAGAAAAAAACCAAGAAAGATCCTATGGATGTTTTTGATGCAGCGCTTAAAAATGTATCACCGTCTCTCGAGGTAAAGACAAGAAGGATAGGCGGTGCTAATTATCAGGTACCTATGCAGGTTAAGGGAGATAGAAGAACCATACTTGCTATGCGCTGGATAAGAGAAGCCGCGCGCAGCAAAAGCGGTACAGCTATGTCGCAACGTTTGGCAAACGAACTTATTTCCGCCTCAAATAATGAAGGCGACGCTATACGTAAAAAAGAAACTACAGAAAGAATGGCGAGGGCTAACAGAGCATTCGCCCACTTTGCATAAGAAATTAAATTTTTATGGCACGCGAATATCCTTTAGAAAAAGTAAGAAATATAGGAATAATTGCACACATTGACGCGGGTAAAACCACAGTCACTGAGCGTGTGCTTTTTTATACAGGAATTTCTCATAAAATAGGTGAGGTACATGAGGGCGAGGCAGTGATGGACTGGATGGAGCAGGAAAGAGAGCGTGGCATTACTATTACTTCAGCCGCTACAACAGCTTTTTGGGTACCCACTTATTATTCAGATAAAGACAAAGATAATAAATATCGTATTAATATAATAGATACTCCCGGCCACGTGGACTTTACCGTAGAAGTTGAGCGCTCCCTTCGTGTTTTAGACGGGGGTGTTGTTGTGTTTGATGGTGTTGCAGGGGTTGAGCCTCAGTCAGAGACAGTATGGCATCAGGCAGATAAATACAGTGTTCCCCGAATTTGTTTTATAAATAAAATGGATAGGATGGGTGCCAGTTTTGAAAAAAGTTTTCAATCGATAATAGAGCGCCTTAGTCCAAATGCTGTTGCAGTGCAGCTTCCTGTTGGGTCTGAGAGCAACTTTGACGGAGTTATAGATCTTATAGGCATGGAATGGATTAAGAATGAGGGCGAAATGGGCGAGAAGGTTATAAGGGGTGGTGATATCCCCCAAGACCTAAAAGAGCAGGCGGAGAAAATGCGTGGTGAACTTGTAGAAAAGATAGCTGAGCAAGACGAGGAGCTTACAAATAAATATTTAGAAGGAGAGGAGATATCAGCTGAGGAACTTAAAAAAGTTTTGCGAAAAGCGACAATAGATAATGAGCTTATTCCTGTATTTTGCGGTTCAGCTCTTAAAAATCAAGGCGTGCAGCCGCTTTTAGATGGAGTTGTAGAGTATTTGCCTAACCCTCTTGAAGTACCGGCTCCCGAAGGTGAGGATCCTGATACAGGAGAAAAGACACAAATAAAAGTAGATGATGATGAGCCATTTGCCGCCCTTGCATTTAAAGTTGCCACAGATCCTTACGTAGGACAGCTTGTCTATTTCCGTGTTTACTCGGGAACACTTGAAAGCGGTTCATATATTTTAAATACATCAACAGGCGATAAAGAACGCTTAAGCCGTATTGTAAGAATGCATTCAAATGATAGAGAGGAGGTAGATACTATTTATGCAGGCGATATTGCAGCTGCTGTTGGTTTGAAGTCAACTACAACAGGAGATTCGCTTTGCGATCCTAAGCGCCCTCTTATTTTAGAAAAGATTACATTTCCCGAACCGGTTATTGCTGTACGCATTGAGCCAAAAACACGCGCAGACCAGGATAAAATGGGTATTGCATTGCGCCGCCTGGCAGAAGAAGACCCTACATTCCAGATAAGCAGTGATGAAGAGACAGGTGAAACAATAATTTCTGGAATGGGCGAGTTGCACCTTGAGGTCCTTGTAGATAGAATGAAACGCGAATTTAAAGTGGAGGCAAATGTAGGTCAACCTCAGGTAGCTTACCGCGAAACTATAAAGAAAGAAGCGGAAGCGGAGGCAAAATATATTCGCCAGTCAGGTGGTAGAGGACAATACGGCCATGTTTATCTTCGCGTAGAACCCATGGAGGCAGGCGAGGGCTTTGAATTTGTCGATGAAATTAAAGGAGGCGCTATTCCTCAGGAATTTATACCTTCGGTTGAAAAGGGAGTAAAGGAGGCCATGGAAAAGGGCGTGGTGGCAGGGTACTCTATGGTTGATGTCCGCGCCACATTATATGATGGTTCATTTCACGAGGTGGATTCTTCGGAGGCGGCCTTTAAGATAGCTGCTTCAATGGCATTTCAAGATGCTGCCAAGAAAGCAAATGCAGTGTTACTTGAACCTCTTATGAAAGTTGAGGTTGGTGCACCTGAGGAATATCTTGGGGATGTTACCGGAGATCTTAGCGCTAAAAGGGCTCAGATAGAGGAATTAGGTGAGCGTGGAAATTTGAAAACGGTTAGAGCGCTTGTACCGCTTTCGGAGCTTTTTGGCTATACAACAGATCTACGTTCTATGACTCAAGGTCGGGGTGCGGCAACTGTTGAGTTTAGTCATTATGCTGAGGTGCCGCAAAATATTGCTCAAGAAATTATAGAAATGCGAAAATAAATAATATGTGGGAATCTTTAAAAAATATACTAAAAACAAGCAATGAAAAGGCAGTTATTGTAGAGGATGGCGAGCCGCGTTATGTTATTCTTTCTGTAGATGAGTATTTGCGTCTTTCAGAAGGGGATAGCGGTGCAAGTTCGCCGGATCAAAGTTCGCAACCTTTAAGTTCACAGCAACAGTCAGCAGGAGGTGCTCAGAGTTTTGCTGATGCCGAAAAACAGCAAGGCCAACAGCAGAGTTCAAGGCCTTCCATTACTCCCAAAAATCAAAATGCCCTAAATCAGGCAGGCGCTGAACAGGGCAATTCCATTTTCACAGAAGCAATACATCCTTCATCTGATGAGGCGCCGCTTGATGTTACAGACATAGACACGACAGATAACAGTGATATAGAGCTTGCTGATATGGGAAATCGCCCAAATGAAATCAGGTTGGACGATCTGCCTCTTTAGGGGTTTGGGGGGTTGACGAAAATTGCAAGTCGTGTAAAATATATTTTGTATCTCTGTATATGAGATATTATGAAATTAGGTCACTTATTCATTAATAATAATTAATAAATTTATAACAGCTAAACAGCTCAAAAGCTAATAGCTAAAAGCTAAATTATGGCAGCAGAAAAATTTGAAAGAACAAAACCGCACGTTAACGTCGGTACAATTGGTCACGTAGACCACGGTAAAACTACTCTTACTGCAGCAATTCTAAAGTATGCTCAGTTGAAGGGTATGAACCACTCAGAAAAAGATATAGATCAAATTGATGCCGCACCCGAGGAAAAGGAGCGCGGTATTACAATTGCGTTGGCTCACGTGGAGTATGAGACAGAAAGTCGTCACTACGCTCACATTGATGCTCCCGGCCACGCTGACTATATTAAAAACATGATTACTGGCGCCGCTCAGATGGACGGCTCCATTCTTGTTGTATCAGCAGCAGACGGGCCTATGCCCCAAACACGCGAGCACATTCTTTTGGCACACCAGGTTGGTGTACCTAAGATAGTAGTATTCTTAAATAAGGTAGATCAGGTAGACGATCCTGAGTTAGTTGACCTTGTTGAGGAAGAAGTTCGTGAACTTTTAAGCAAATATGAATATGACGGAGAAAACGCTCCTATTATAAGAGGTTCAGCCTTGCAAGCACTTAATGCTTCAAGTGCTGATGACGACGCTGCAAAACCTATCGGCGAGCTTATGGACGCAGTTGATGAATATGTACCCGTACCTGAAAGAGAGACAGACAAGCCGTTTCTTATGCCGGTTGAAGACGTATTTTCAATTGAAGGTCGTGGTACTGTAGTTACAGGAAGAATTGAGCGAGGAAAAGTAAATGTAGGTGAAGAAATAGAGATAGTGGGTATGCGCGATACTCAAAAAACAGCAGTTACCGGAGTTGAGATGTTCAACAAACAACTTGATGAAGGACTTGCCGGAGATAATGTAGGTCTTCTTTTGCGAGGACTTAAAAAAGATGATGTTGAGCGCGGTCAAGTTATTGTGAAGCCCGGCTCTGTAACTCCTCATACAGAATTTGAAGCTGAGGTGTATGTACTAAAAAAGGAAGAAGGAGGCCGACATACCCCATTCTTTACAGGATATAAACCACAGTTTTACTTTAGGACAACCGATGTAACAGGCGAGGTTACACTACCTGACGGCACAGAAATGGTAATGCCCGGAGACACAGTTAGCTTTAAGGCGAAGCTTGTGGTTCCCGTTGCCATGGAAGAACAGCAAAGATTTGCTATTCGTGAAGGAGGTAAAACCGTCGGTGCTGGAGTTATTACAAAAGTTATCAATTAGATAAATTAAGCGCACCTTACATGGCAGCTAAATCAGAAGCAAAGAAAAAAAATAAAAAAGAAGAGCAAGGACAGAGAATTCGGATAAAGATTAAATCTTATGACCACCAGGTCATCGATTCAAGTGTGCGCCAAATAGTGGATACCGCAATGCGTTACGGTGCGGAAATAAAAGGACCGGTTCCATTGCCCACAGAGATTAAGAAATACACCGTTAATCGTTCAAGTTTTGTTCACAAAACTTCCAGAGAACAGTTTGAAATGCGTATTCACAAACGCCTGATAGATATCTACAATCCATCCGGACAGCTTATTGATGCTTTGATGGATTTGAATTTGCCCGCCGGAGTAGATATTGAAGTTAAGATGTAAATTATTTCCTTTAGGGAATAAACTTTAAAAACAAACCCGCCCAAACTTTTGGATAAGTTCTCCCCGCAGGGAGCAATACTGTCTAAAAGCTTGGGCGGGTTGCATTACAAGCTAATTGCCAGGGGTTTTATATCCCCTTAAACAACGCAGCTAATTTACTAACATAGCCCAATTAAGGTTTCTAAGCAGTATAATACTGCCGAAGATCGGGCTGCGCCCGATTTTTTATTGAAGTATGAAATTTATAGCAGGAAAAAAATTAGGAATGACTCAAATTTATGATGATAAAGGAAAGGTAGTTCCGGTTACTTTGATTGACGCAAAGGGTGTTACTGTAACCCAAGTGCTAACAGATGAGAATAACGGATATAATGCGGTTCAAGTTGGGGCAGGCGAAAAAAAGCTATCTAAACCGATGCAGGGGCATTTGAAGGAGTTTACAGATAAAAGCGGTAAAGGATTTGCTTTTTTGCGTGAATTTAGAACCACAGAGGATGCAGAATTCAAAAAAGGGGATAAGCTTAGCGTTGAGCAATTTGAACTGGGAGATACAGTTATGGTTCGCGGCACAGCCAAGGGAAAAGGTTTTCAGGGTGTTGTGAAGAGATGGAATTTTGCCGGAGGGCCAAAAACTCATGGACAGAAGCATACCTTAAGAACTCCCGGCTCTATCGGTTCTGCGTTTCCCCAAAGAGTATTAAAGGGACTTAAAATGGCAGGTCATATGGGAGGACATAAAAAAAGCGTATTAAATTTAAAGGTAGCATATATAGATAAAGAAGATAATATTATAGGAGTTAAGGGCTCTGTTCCGGGTAACAAGGGTTCTTATGTTGAGGTCATAGCGAAATAATTATGAAAGTTGATATTTACAATAAAACAGGCAAAAAAGAAGGAAGCCAGGATCTTCCCGGTGAAATTTTCGGTTTAGACGCAAATGATGCGTTGGTGTACCAGGTGTTTACTGTAAAGCTGGCAAACCGCCGCAGGCCTTATGCTCATACAAAAACCCGTGCAGATAAGCGAGGCGGAGGAAGAAAGCCGTGGCGACAAAAAGGAACTGGGCGCGCAAGGCACGGCTCTATACGTTCTCCATTATGGCGAGGAGGAGGTGTCACTTTTGGCCCCAGAAACGATAGAGCATATGGCAAAAAGATTAATAAAAAAATGAATAAAAAGGCCATAGCGACAGTGCTTAGCAGTAAGGCAAAGGCTGGTAATGTATATGTAGTCAAGGCATTTGATTGGAAAGAATTAAAAACAAAGAAAGGAGTATCTCTTTTGGGAAAGATGAAGGTTGATGGAGCCAGCATCATAGTTTACGGGACAAAAGAGGATGACGGCTATCAGAGAGTATTTAATAATATACCGGGAGTTAAGCCCGTAAATATAGATAGAATAAATATTGTAGATTTGTTAAATAATAAGGTATGCGTTTTTTCACAGAGCGCCTTGGATAAACTGGTAAAGCAGTACGCTAAATAATAATTATTATGCCAATACTTCAACATATATTTAAAAAAGGAAAAGGCAAGGAGCAGAAGCGCCAACAGCAGAAAAAACAGATCAAGAAGCAAAAACAGCAGCCAAAGGAAGAGCAAAAACAAAAAAAGGCAGAGAAGAAAAGCAAGCCGAGCGCTACAACTGCAATAAGGACAGAGCAGGCACACGGTGCTTATGGAGTTGTTTTACGCCCGCATATATCTGAAAAAAGTATGGCGAAAACAGATGATAGAAAGTATGTTTTTGAAATAACATCTCGAGCAAATAAAAATGAGGTAGCTCGCGCGGTTGAAGAGCTTTATAACACCAAGGTAGAAAAGGTAAATATAATAAAGTCGCCTGCAAAAAGGAAGAGATATAGATTTGAGCAGGGCAAAACAACGCGGCCTGATAAGGCAGTTGTAACATTAGCTAAAGGACAAGAAATTGAGGTACTTCCTCAGTAAATATAAAAATTATGGGAGTTAAAAGACACAAACCAACAACACCGGGACGCAGAGGAATGATAACTACAGATTATGGAGAATTAACAAAAAAGGAGCCAGAAAAAAGCTTAACACGCTCTTTGCATAGAAAGAAAGGTAGGAGTCATGGAAAAATTTCAACACGACATAAGGGCGGCGGTTCTAAGCGGCTTTATCGAGATATAGATTTTAAGCAGGATCAAGTAGGTGACACTCTGACTATAAAAGCCCTGGAATACGATCCTAACCGTACTGCATTTATTGCACTTGTACAGAATCAAGAAGGTGTCAAGCGATACATTTTGGCATATGACAAGGCAAAAGTTGGTGATGAGTTAAAAATAGCAGAAAAAGCTCCTATAAAGCCCGGCAATAGAATGAAAATAAAAAACATTCCGGTTGGAACGCTTGTTCATAATATAGAAATAAAACCCGGAAGAGGGGGTCAGATGGCCCGTTCAGCCGGATCATATGCAAAAGTTATGGCCCACGATGAGGGACATACTCAGCTAACAATGCCCTCAACCGAGGTAAGGGTTGTAAGCAGTAATGGTTTTGCCACCATAGGAACTGTTTCCCACTCTTCTCACAGAGAAGAGGTGGTAGGTAAGGCAGGCAAGAATCGCAGGCGAGGCAAGAGACCCCATGTCAGAGGTTCTGCCATGAATCCGGTGGATCATCCTCATGGAGGAGGTGAAGGTCGTGCGCCTGTAGGGCTTAAGTATCCAAAAACACCTTGGGGTAAAAATGCATATGGAGTTAAAACAAGAAAACCAAATAAGTATTCAGATAGATATATAATTAAGAGGCGCAAAAAGAAAAAGCGTAAAAAATAGATTATTATGGCAAGATCACTAAAAAAAGGCCCATATGTAGATGAAAAGCTTTTAAAGAAACTGCAGCGCGTTAAGAAGGGCGAAAAAACGGTTATAAAAACATGGGCGCGCGCATCTACCATAACACCGGAAATGGTGGGCTATACTATAGGAGTGCATAATGGTAGAGAGCATATACCCGTATTTATAACTGATGATATGGTAGGTCATAAGCTTGGAGAATTTTCTCCAACTCGCAAGTTTGTACGTCATGGAGGTAAGCTTCAGGATACATTAGAAAAAAAGCAAAGAGGATAATAAATAAAATATGACTGAATATAAAGCAAAATTATCACATTTACGCATAGCGCCCAGAAAGGTGCGCCTTGTTGCGGGCCTAATACGCGGTGAAAATGCTGTTATGGCGCAACATTTACTTAAGGCATCCACTAAGAGGTCTGCCGATCCCATGCTTAAGCTTTTAAATTCAGCTATAGCAAACGCAAAAGAACAAAATAAAGAATTGGATGAAAGTAACCTATATATAAAACAAATACTTGTAAATGAAGGTCCAAAACTAAAGCGATATATGCCGGTAGCTAGAGGTATGGTGCATGAAATACAGAAGAAAACAAGCCATATATCACTTGTTCTTGTAGATAAAGAGGATAAAGATAAGGATGATTCTGGCGCGCAGAATAATAAATCTAAAACTTCTTCCGAGTCAAATAAAGAAAAGGAAAAAACTAAAGCTAAAACTAAAGCAAAATAATGACTCACAAAACTCACCCAAAAAGTACAAGAATAGGAATTACAAAAGGATGGAAGTCCCGCTGGTTTGATAAAAAGAATTACCAGAAGAACCTTCAACAGGATCATAAGATGAGAGAATATCTTTTAGATAAGTTTCAAAATGCCGGCATCAACAGTATAGATATAGAGCGTTTTGCAAATTCAATTTCAATTCTTGTACATACATCGCGCCCAGGCCTTGTTATCGGCCGAGGAGGTTCGGGTATTGAAGAGGCAAAAAAAGGCCTGCTGAAGATACTTAGGAATAAGATACAAATATCTCCTTCAAAAAATAATACAGACGATGAACAAAAAGCCCTGCCACAGGTGAAAATAGAGGTTCACGAGGTCAGAGACAGCGATGCAAGAGCTCGCTTGGTAGCATTGAATGTGGCCGAACAATTAGAGCGCAGAATACCCTTCAGGCGCGTAATAAAGCGCTCCCTTGATAGAGTTATGAGCCATAAAGAGGTAAAGGGTGCTAAGATATCAGTTGCGGGGCGTTTGAATGGAGCTGAGATGGCAAGAACCGAGTTTGTAAAAGAAGGAAGCTTGCCCCTACAAACCCTACGTGCAGATATTGATTATTCTTTTGTGGAGGCTGTGACAAAGTACGGTACTATCGGGGTAAAGGTTTGGATATACAAAGGAGAAAAACTTGAATAATAAATAAATTCTGGTAAAATAATATGCTACTACCTAAAAAAGTAAAACATAGAAAATGGTGGAAGGGGCGTGATAGAACCTCTATTGCATCTCGCGGAACAACATTGAGCTTTGGCCAATGGGGTCTGCAGGTGTCTGAGGGTGAAAAATGGATAACTTCTCGCCAGATAGAGGCATCACGGCGAGCTATCACTCGGTATATGAAAAGAGGCGGAAAGGTATGGATAAGAATTTTTCCCGATAAGCCTGTGACAAAAAAAGGACAGGAGGTTCCCATGGGTGGCGGAAAAGGATCTGTTGATCACTTTGTAGCACCCGTAAAGCCCGGACGAATACTTTTTGAAGTAGATGGAGTGCCCGAGGAAGTAGCTCGCGAAGCGCTTAAGCGTGCAAGTTACAAATTGCCTGTTAAAACTAAGATAATTTCCCGATAAACATATGAAAGCAAAAGAATTAAACAAAAGATCAGATAAGGAATTGCAGAAATTATTGAATGATAAGAAATCCCGCGTTGTGGAGCTTAAAATGAATATTGCATCAGGTAATGTAAAAAATGTTAGTGAAATGAGAGAAGTTAAAAAAGATATTGCCCGCGTCTATACAATATTAACAGAAAGGCGCAATAAGGCAGAGAAAGATAATAAATAAAATATGTCTAAAAAAACAAAAAAAGAAGTAAATAGAAAAAAACTACAAGGAAGCATTGTTTCAGATAAAATGCAAAAAACTCTTGTAGTTAGGGTTGATCGCATGGTAGAGCATCCCAAATACAAAAAGCGTTATACTATATCAAAGAATTATAAGGCCCATTATGAAGATGGTGAGTATGCGGTAGGCGATAGAGTGGAAATAGAAGAGACAAGTCCCGTGTCAAAGCATAAAAAATGGAAGGTGATAAAGAAAATAAATTAAATTTATGATACAGAATCAGTCAAAATTAAAAGTAGCTGATAACTCCGGAGCAAAAGAGATTCAATGTATACGCGTAACAGGCGGAGGCAGCCGTCGCTATGGGCAAATAGGCGATATTATAGTTGCCTCAGTTAAGCGGGCTGAACCTCGTCGCCAGGTTAAGAAGAAAGATGTGGTAAAGGCGGTTATTGTACGGCAAAGAAAACCCTATCGCAGAAAGGATGGCTCTTATATTTCATTTGATGATAATGCGGCGGTAATTTTGGAGGGCATGCTCCCTGTGGGAGGTAGAATTTTTGGTCCTATACCGCGAGAAATTAAACAGCGGGGATTTAATAAAATAGCTTCGTTAGCACAGGAATTACTTTAATATTATGAAGGTAAAAAAAGGCGACAAAGTATTAATAATACATGGCAAGAACCGGGGTAAGACCGGGAAGGTTATTTCAACTTTACCCAGAAGGTCCAGGGTAGTTGTTGAGGGTGTTAATATGCAAAAAAAGCATGTAAGGCCGCGTCGCCAAGGTGAGCAGGGCGAGATAGTCGAGCTTCCCGGACCCATTGATATTTCTAACGTAAAGGTAGTTTGCCCTCGATGCGGGAAAGCAGCGCGAATGGGTCATAAAAAAGAGGGAGAAGCTAAAGTTCGTTTGTGTAAAAAATGCGGTAAAAGCATTAAGTAAGCATTATTATGAGTGAAACACTTGATTTGCAAAAAAACTATAATAAAAATATTAAACCTGAATTAGCAAAAGAATTAGGTGGTTTAAATATATTTGAAGTGCCAAAACTTGAAAAGATAGTTTTGAATGCGGGTGTTGGTAAAATATCTGCTAAAAGAAAAGGATCAGGTAGCGGTTCTCAAACAGATGAAGAAATGTTGAGTGATCTGGTTGAGGGCCTGGCAAGTATATCCGGTCAGAAGCCTCAGCTTGTACGCGCTAAAAAATCAATTGCAGGTTTTAAGTTAAGGGAAGGAATGCCTGCCGGCCTCAAAGTTACCCTCAGAGGCAAGAAAATGTATGATTTTATGGCACGTCTTATAAATGTGGCCTTGCCCCGCACCCGCGATTTTAGAGGTATTTCTAAAAAATCTGTTGATAGCGGAGGTAATCTGACAATAGGTGTAAAAGAAAGCAGTATATTTCCTGAGGTAGAATCCGGAAATTTCAATTGGGGGTTTGAGGCAACATTTGTAACAAATACAAAAGAAAAAGAAAAGGCGCTTGAATTGTTTGAAAAACTAGGAGTGCCGTTTGAAAAAGAAGATCAGTAAATTAATATATTATATGGCAAAAAAATCAAAAATAGCAAAAGCATATAAAAAACCTAAATTTTCTACCAGAAAGGAGAATCGCTGTTTTAAGTGCGGAAGGAAGCGGGGATACATGAGAGATTTTGATCTTTGTCGAATATGCTTTCGCGAGCTTGCAAGTAAAGGTGAAATACCCGGCGTAAGGAAATCTAGCTGGTAATACATTAAATAAAAATTATGGATCCAATAGCAGACATGTTAACAATTATAAGAAACGCTCAGGCCGTAGGCAAAGAAACGGTTAAAGTTTCGTATTCAAATATTAAATTTAATTTGGCAAAAATTATGGAAGCCGCAGGCCTAGTTGAAGGAGTTGAAAAGAAGGGCTCCAAGGTGAAGCCGGTTATTATAATTGCCTTAAAGTATAAAGAAAACGGAGAACCCGCTATAACATCTCTTAGGCGTGTCAGTAAGCCGGGCCAGAGGATATATCTGGGCTATAGGGATATCAGAAGTGTAAAAAGCGGTTATGGAATGTCTGTAATATCAACACCCCACGGCCTTTTAAGCGGTGATGACGCAAAAAAGAAAAAGGTTGGGGGCGAATTAATAGCAGAAATTTGGTAATAAAAATATGAGTAGAGTAGGACAAAAACCAATTGAAGTGCCCAGCGGAGTAGAGATAACTATTGAGGGCAACACTATTAAAGCCAAGGGTTCTTTGGGCGAATTAGCATTGGAATTTTCAGATCAGTTAAAAGTAGAAAATACGGATGGGGAGATCAAAATAGAGCCGGCAGGTAATAATAAAAAAGCCAATGCCCTTTGGGGTCTTTATCGCGCTCTTATTGCAAATATGGTACAGGGAGTATCAAAGGGTTTTGAGAAATCTCTTATTATTACCGGAGTAGGTTATAGAGCTGAGGCAAAAGGCAATAACCTTGTTTTAAATCTTGGCTATTCCCATCCTGTTGAAATGGAGGTACCCGAGGGCTTAGATGTACAGGTAGAAAAAAATAAGATCACAATAAAAGGTATAGATAAACAGAAAGTGGGCCAATTTGCCGCAGATATACGTGCAAAACGACCGCCCGAACCTTATAAGGGTAAAGGAGTTGCTTATGAGGGCGAGCAAATAAGGCGAAAGGCAGGTAAGCGCGCTATAGGCGCAGGAGGAGCCGGTGCTTAACGGTAAATAATTATTATGACTAAAACAAAGACAGCAAAAAGAAAAATAAGACACAAAAGAGTTCGCGCTAAAGTGAAAGGCACTTTACAGCGTCCTCGTTTGTTTGTTTATAAATCTAATAAGCATATCTATTGTGGACTTGCAGATGATACAAAAGGGCATGTTTTGATGTCATTTTCAGATAAAAAATTGTCAGGTAAAAAGGAAAAAATAAATGCTGATACTAATATAGCTAAAAAAGTAGGCAAGGAATTTGGTAAGCTTGCTATAAAAGAAGGGTATAGAAAAGTTATATTTGATCGTGGAGGTTATAAATATCACGGCAAAGTAAAAGCTTTGGCTGAAGGTGCCAGAGAAGCCGGCTTAAAATTTTAAATAATAAATATGGCTAAACAAAAAACAAAAAACAGAGGCAGAAGACCAAGGAGAAAGAAGGAACCTCAGGAATTTGATAATAAGGTTTTGGATATAGCGCGCGTGGCTCGAGTAGTTGCGGGAGGTCGGCGTTTTAGTTTTCGATCTGTTGTTGTAGTAGGAGATAGAAAAGGCAGGGTCGGCGTTGGTATTGGCAAAGGTTCTGATGTTTCAATATCTATCGGAAAAGCAACGCGGAATGCCAAAAAGAATGTTATGCATGTTCCTATGACACCTGAAGGCACAATACCTTACGATATTAAGGGTAAGCAATCTGCTACAGTGGTGTATTTAAAACCTGCTCGTCGCGGAAGGGGTATTATTGCAGGTGGTGCTGTACGAACTGTATGTGATCTCGCTGGGTTTAGCGACATTACAGCAAAGGTGCTTAGCCGTAGCACAAATAAACTGAATATGGCTCTTGCTACAGTGAATGCTCTTGAGCGCATAGATTATACGGCTCCTAAAACAGAAAAGAAAGAAAGCAAAAAAGAAGAGGATAATAATAAAAAAGCAGAAAATAAAAAACCTGCTGATGACAAAAAATCAGATAAAAAGAAAAAAACGACAAAGAAAACAGCTAAAAAGAAAAAGAAAAAGGATAAAAAATAATTATGCAAACACACGATATAAAAAAACCAAAACAAAAGAAAAAGCGTCGCGTTGGCAGGGGCGGTAAGAGAGGAACGTTTTCAGGTAGGGGGGTAAAAGGACAAAAAGCGCGCGCAGGTCATAACATAAGACCTCAGATTCTTGATTATATTTTCAAGATACCAAAAGCTACAGGCCCCACAAGCAAGGGACAAAATAAAGGCCATAACGTTAGGGGTGGTGGAGTTATGGGTTCGCAAAATGTTCAACCGGTATTTACAATAAATACAGGAGATCTTCAGAGCGTAGTTAAAAAAGGCGATGTAGTAGATCCGGAATTTTTAGTAAAAAAGAAGTTGGTTGCAAAACACAAAGGCCGTGTGCCTAAAAATATAAAGCTTTTGGGCAAGGGTGAGCTTAAAAAAGAAATTACTGTTAAAGGATTAAAATTGTCCGCATCGGCTCGCCAGCAAATAGAAAAGGCCGGTGGTAAAATAGAATAATTTATGAAGTGGTATCAACAAGTTCTGGCAGTTTTTAAACTCAAAGACCTTAGAAAAAAGGTGCTTTTTGTATTTTTCACTTTGGCAATATTTAGAGTTGCAGCCGTTATTCCCGTGCCTGGAATTGATAGTGATCAATTGCAATCGTTTTTAGGAGGCAATCAATTCTTCGGTATTTTAAATATATTTTCGGGAGGAGCTTTAAGCAATCTTTCAATTGTAATGCTTGGACTTGGCCCTTATATTACAGCAACAATTACATTACAGCTGTTAACTATGATATTCCCTCGCCTAAAAGAGATGTATGAAGAAGAGGGAGAGCAGGGCAGACAAAAGTTTAATCAGTACGGCCGTATTTTGACAGTGCCCCTTGCGACACTTCAGGGCTATGGGCTTTATGCGCTTTTTCGCAGTCAGAATATTTTAACTACTTTATCGACTTTTGAGTTGATAGCATTTTTATCCACTGTTACTGCTGGCGCCATATTTTTAATGTGGCTCGGAGAGCTTATTACCGAAAAAGGTATTGGAAATGGTATCTCTCTTCTTATTTTTGCGGGTATTATCGCGTCTTTGCCGGTAAATATTCAAAGTGCTTTAGTGAACTTTACCCCTGAAAAGTTAACTTCTTATATAGCTTTTGTACTGGTGGGTATATTTATAGTTGCTGCGGTTGTTGTAGTTAATGAGGCGAGGCGTAATATCCCGGTATCATATGCAAAACAGGTAAGGGGGAATAAGATTTATGGAGGTTCTTCAACTTACCTTCCGCTTTCTTTGAACCCAGCAGGTGTGATGCCTATAATTTTTGCATTGTCTATTACTTTATTCCCTGGAATAATTGCCAACTTCTTCGCGGGTGCAGAAAACCAGTTTTTAGCGGGTCTTGCTAATCTCATGAATTCTTTCCAGAATAACTTATTTGCATATTCTACAGCATACTTCCTGCTTGTTGTCTTTTTCACATATTTCTATACAGCCGTAACATTTAATCCCGAGACCGTTGCCGAAAACCTTCAAAAGCAGGGTGGATTTGTGCCCGGAATTCGCCCCGGAAGAAAAACAGCTGAGCGCCTGAACTTTATTTTAAACAGAACCTTGCTTGTGGGAGCTATATTTCTTGGAATAATTGCTATAGTGCCGAATGTTGTGCAGGGAGTTGCAGGACAGGCAGGTGGATTAAGTAATCTTTCATTTATAATAGGGGGTACTTCTATTTTGATTGTGGTATCGGTAGCACTCGAAACTATACGGCAAATAAAAGCGCAAATAGTTATGCGCCAGTATGAATAAGTAAGAGGGGGGGGTATCTTTTCCCGTTTTAAGCGAAGGATAAATTTTAACTGCCTTATATAGGCATTTTTATTTTTGTAATATATATCATACGCTATTTTTTGTTTATTATTCATTTAATTCGCTGTGGTATAATGTCTTTATGAATTAATAAGGTTATATTTTATGGATAAATTAGCAGTATTTATTTTAGGCAGGCCGGGTTCCGGCAAGGATACACAGGCCGAACTTTTAGCGGAAAAACTTGATTTAATGCGAATCTCTACAAGTGACGTGTTAAAAGAAAAATTATATTCTCCTAAAGCAGAAAGCGATCCAAAACTAATAAAGGAAAGAGAGATATTTGAATCTGGTAAATTATGCACCCCATCATTTGTTCTTGGGGTTATAAAAGAATATATTCAAAATTTAGTAGCACAGAATTTTAATGATAAAAATGGTATTATTTTTTCAGGTTCTCCCAGAACACCTTATGAATCGGAAAATCTTATCCCCTTTTTGGTTAATTTGTTTGGCAAAGAAAACTTATTGCCTGTATATTTAGATATCTCTGAAGAAGTTGGAATAGAGCGCATTATTGAAAGAAATAAGATTAATCCGCGACCACTAGATGAGGGAGAAGAAAAATTAAAGTTAAGGACAAAGGAATTTATTGAGCGAACTTGGCCTGCTATACAGGAGTTTGAAAAAAGAGGAATACCCTTAATTAAAGTAGATGGAGAGAGACCTATAGAAAAAGTACATAAGGAAATAATGGATCATTTAAAATAAATGTCTAAATTTATAAAATCTAAAAAAGATATAGAAAAAATGAGAGAGAGCGGCAAAATTGCCGCCTCTATTTTGAATGAGCTCAGGGATGCGGCAAAACCGGGAATAAGCACTAAAGAATTAGATATGTTAGCCGAGAAGCTAATTGAAAAACACAAGGTAAAGCCCGCATTTAAAGGATACGATGGTTTTCCGGGAGTTGTGTGCACTTCTGTAAATGATATTATAGTTCATGGCATTCCAACTGATGAGCCACTGAGAGAGGGTGATATTTTAGGACTTGATTTTGGGGTTATCTATAAAGGGTGGTATTCAGATACAGCAATCACAATTCCTATTGGTGATATATCGCATGAGGCGCGTCGGCTTATACGGGTTACAAAAAAAGCTCTTCGCCTTGGTATTAAAAAAGCTAAGCCAGGTAACACGACAGGAGACATAGGGAATACAATACAAAGGTATGTAGAAGATGAGGATTATAAAATAGTAAAAAGTTTGGTGGGGCATGGCATTGGTAAAAAATTACATGAAGACCCACAGGTGCCTAATTGGGGTAAGCGCCACACGGGCGTTGTCTTGGAGGAAGGCATGGTAATTGCAATTGAACCTATGGTAATTGGGGGCGGCTCTGAAGTTGTAGAACTCGCTCCGGATAAATTTAGCTTTAAAAGCAAAAGTGGGGGGCTTACCGCGCATTTTGAGCATACAATCGCAATAACTGCCGAAGGTCCTGAGATTTTGACTGTATGTTAATGTGTAAAACTAAATTTATATACTCAATAAAATAGTGTTAAAATAAAAATATGGCAAACAATAAAAAACCCCATTTATCAGTAATATTTCCCGCCTATAACGAAGCTAAGCGTATACCCGATACGCTCCTTGATGTTGATAAATATTTGGAAAATCAGGATTATACTTATGAAATATTAGTTGTAATTGATGGCGCTACTGACAATACTTACGAGGTAATAGAAGGTCATCGACAACTTGTACATAACCTTCGCATTATTAATAATGAAAAAAATCACGGCAAGGGCTATGTGGTTCGCCAGGGGATGCTGGAGGCAAAAGGTAAGTGGCGCTTATTTATGGATTCTGATGGTTCAACTGCTATAGAGCATATAGAAAAAATGTGGCCCCTAGCAAAGGAGCATAAAGTTATAATAGGAACGCGAGATCCAAAAGATGCTAAAGGTGCCAAGCAAGAGGTGCGACAGTCGCTTCTAAAGTATATTTTGGGAAATATGGGAAATATTATGATACAAATTATGGCTGTTCCAGGCATCTGGGATACGCAAAATGGATTTAAGCTTTTTCACGAAGAGGCAGCTGAAAAAATATTTTCACGGGCACGCATGAATAGATTTAGTTTTGACATTGAAGCTCTTGCCATTGCTCGAAAATTTGGATACAAAATAGGCATGATACCTGTACATTGGGTAAATGACCCTCATAGTACCGTTACATTTATAGGTCCCAACGGTTATGTGAAGGTATTGTTGGACCTTTTTAAGATAAGATGGAATTTGATGACAGGAGTATATGATAAACCAAGAAAGCAACCCTATGAAAAACAAACAAAACAAAAAGAAAACAAAGAAGATACCTCCTAAAAATAACCCCGAAGCACCTCCATCTGAACTTCGCCAAGATCTCGTCACAGATGAGTGGGTTGTTATAGCTACCGGAAGAGCTAAGCGTCCCGACGCTTATATAAAAAAAGATAAACCTGAACTTAAACAATCTAAAAAAGATTGTCCTTTTGAAGATCCACAGGCCTCAGGCAATGCCGAGCCCCTGTTAATTTATAAAGATAAAGAGGATTGGAGTTTACAGGTAATACCCAATAAATACCCTGCCCTTAGCCATTTAGAGGGGTGTGGAGGCATAAGTCAAAAAGGCGAGTATTTGGTACATGAAGGCAATGGCTATCATGAGGTAATAATTACAAGAGATCATAGCAGGCACATCGCTTTAATGGAAAACGAAGAAGTTTCAGGGGTAGTGCGCGCATATCAGCAAAGGTATAAGAAATTAAAGAAAGATAAATGTATTAAGTATATTTCAATTTTTCATAATCACGGTCCCGACGCAGGGGCTTCCTTGCCTCATCCCCATTCCCAGCTTATAGCAACACCTGTTTTACCCGTGAGCATACAAAGATCTTTGCGTGGCTCAGGTTTATATTGGAGGCGGAATATGAAATGTGTGCATTGTGTAATGATCGCCTATGAATTAATAGATAAAGAAAGAGTTATATTTGAAAATGATGACTTTGTTGCTTTTTGCCCGTTTGTATCTCGCGCGGCTTTCGAGATACGCATATTTCCCAAGAAGCATAATCCTTATTTTGAGCGAATGCCTCAAAGATCAATTTCAAAGTTTGCAGAAGCTCTTCATGCTTCGCTCAAATCTTTGTATGAAACTTTAGACAATCCGGATTATAATTTTTTTCTCCATACATCACCTACAGATGGAAGAACGTATCCGCATTACCACTGGCATTTTGAAATAATTCCAAAAACACAGATTTGGGCGGGGTTTGAAATAAGCACAGGAATAGAAATATCAACGATTGAGCCCATGCACGCAGCTGAGTATTTACGCAAATCACTTAAATAAACCATGGATATAGTTGAGCACATTTTAGAGTGGGTTGGTGTACAGACGATACAAATAATAGATGCTACAGGTTATGCGGGAATTTCTTTTTTAATGACACTTGAGGGCTCTTTTATTCCTGTGCCTTCTGAGATCATTCTGCCTTTTTCGGGATATCTTGTAAGCTTAGGGAGGTTTTCTTTGCTTGCTGTAGCTTTTTGGGGAGCTGTAGGCAATATATTGGGAACAGTATTTACATACACTGTTTCAAGATACGTAGGTATTAGTTTTTTGTATAAATATGGTAAATTTTTTCTTGTTACCCATAAAGATATTGAAGAGGCCAACCAGCTTTTTAAAAAGCATGGAGCTAAAATAATATTCATTTCGCGCTTAATTCCCGGAATACGAGGTTTTGTGCCTATTCCTGCAGGAATTGCTAAAATGAAGTTTATACCTTTTGTAATTTACGTTTTTACCGGTTCATTTTTATATTCACTTTTTCTTACATATCTTGGAGTACTTGCAGGCGAAAACTGGACCATGCTTGAACCATACTTCCGTCAGTTTGACTGGGTCTTAATACTTATTTTAGTAACCGGCGCCACCTGGTGGATAAGGCGCTACATTAAAGGACTTAAAGCATCGTAACTATATGCCAAAAAAGAAAAAAAGCAAAAAAATATATTTAGCAGGTAATTGGAAAATGAATCCTGTAACATTAAAGCAGGCAGAGAAACTCGCAAAGGATACTGCAGAGGGTTTTGGCAAAATAAAAAATAAAAAAAATGTTGAAATAATATTATGCCCGCCCTTCTCATATTTGGAAGCAGTAGGCCGACACATACCTACAAAGAGCAATTCCATAAATTTAGGTGCTCAAAATTGTTACTTTGAAGATAGTGGCGCATATACAGGGGAGGTATCGGCTAAAATGCTTAAAGATATTGGGTGTAAGTATGTAATAATCGGCCATTCGGAGCGTAGAAAATATTTCCGAGAAGATTCAGAGCTCATAAATAAAAAAATAAAATCTGCATTAAAGCATAGTATTACACCCATACTTGCCGTGGGAGAAAGCGATAATGAGCCCGTTAGGATCGTAAAAGAGCAGCTTGCAGGGGCTCTTGAGGGTCTAAGTGTAGCGCGTGCTAAAAAATTGATAATTGCATACGAACCCATTTGGGCCATAGGGACAGGCAATGCTGCAACTGCTAATGATGCAATGAGTGCCAGGATACTTATACAAAAAGTTTTAGATAAATTATATACCCGAGCTACAGCTAATACAGTACCCATATTATATGGAGGGAGTACAAATAGTAAAAATATAAACACTTTTATAAAGGATGCTGAGATGGATGGCGCTTTGGTAGGTGGTTCCAGCTTGGATGCGAAAGAATTTATTAAGATGGCAAAACAAATAATATAATTATGAATACGGTGAAGAATCTTAAAATAAAAAGCGGGGAGCGTGTACTATTGCGCGCTGATTTTAATGTAAGCATGGATAAAGAAAAGATAACTGACGATTTTCGTATTCGTGCTACTTTGCCTACTATAAATTATTTGCGCGATAAGGGAGCTAAGGTAATTATTATGGCTCACCTTGGCAGGCCCGGCGGAAAATATAACCAAGAGTTTAGCTTGATGCCTGTAGCCGAACGTTTGGGCGAGCTTCTCAAAATAGATATAAAATTTTTTGAAGGTTTGGAAATAGCAGAGGGAGAGATAGATGCCATGGAAGAGGGTGATGTGGCATTGCTTGAAAATTTGCGCTTTGATAAGCGCGAAAAAGAGGGTAGTAAAGAATTTGCAAAAGAGCTTGCCGCTTTGGGCGATGCTTATATTAACGATGCCTTTGGTGTAGCTCATAGGGAGCATACATCTGTATTTGCTCTACCCAAAGAAATAAAAAGATCTGCTGCAGGACTGCTGCTGCAAAAAGAGGTTGAGACCCTGGGTGAGGTAATAAATAATCCTAAAAAACCTCTAAGCTTTGTTATGGGGGGTGCAAAGGTAGATACAAAGCTGAAACTTGTATCGGAGTTATTTTCACATGTTGATCAGTTTTGCTTAGGAGGCCTTATAGCAAACTCTATTATGAAATTTCAAGGTATGGAGATAGGGCGCAGTTGGCATGAGGATGATATTGAAGATCTTATAAAGGGGGTTGATTTGAGCCATCAAAAATTGCATATGCCAAAGGACGTTGTAGTATCAACTGAGGATACAGGCAAGGCACCTGCGCGGATAATCGATATTAAAGATATAAAGAAAAGCGACATGATATTGGATGCCGGTCCCGATACCATAAGTGAATTTTCAAACATTATTAAAAAAGCTGGAACTGTTGTATGGAATGGCCCCTTAGGCCTTATAGAAGTAGAGGAATTTGCAAGAGGCACTCGGCAGCTTGCCCGCTCTCTTGTGCGCTCTAAAGCTAAAATAATTGTAGGAGGAGGCGATCTTATGAGTGTTATAGATGATGTAGAAGCTACAGATAGCATTTATTTTGCATCAACCGGAGGCGGTGCGATGCTCGAATTTTTAGCAGAAGGTACTTTGCCGGCTCTTGAGGTGTTAAGGTAAAGGAATACAAATTCACCCCGGTAATTAAGGGCTCTTTATGGGCTCTATTTTATATAGAGTCATATTTTTTATCTTTGTCAATTTTTTGGAGTTAATAAATGGTGTATAGTAAATATATATGTCTTTGCTTGGTAAAATTTGGGAAATGCATAAGCCCGCGCCCGCGGATTTTCTTGAAAGTGGGGCTGAACATTCAGATGTTGCAAAACAGCTTTTTTGGAATCGCGAGCTAAAAAATGAAGATGATATTGATAAATTTTTAAATCCTTCATATGAAGATCTGCATGATCCGGGCTTGCTTAAAGATATAGATAGGGCGGTCTCGCGCATAAGTGCCGCACTTGATGGGGGCGAAGATATTTTAATTTATGGTGACTATGATGCCGACGGAGTGTGTGGCTCCGCTCTACTAAAGGAAGTATTTGAAGAGCTTGGAGCCAAAAACGTAGAGGTTTATATACCCCATAGAGAAGATGAGGGTTATGGCATGAATTTAGAGGCGGTAGAGGGGTTTATAGAGGATAAAAAAGATTTAATAGTTACAGTAGATTGTGGCTCCTCTAATATTGAGGAAATTAACCTTGCCCAGGAAAATGGCATCGATGTAGTTGTAATAGATCATCATCAGGTAACTCGTGACAACAACCCCGCCTTTGCCCATGTTAATCCCCATCAGGAAGGAGATAAATATATATTTAAGAATCTTGCCGGAACCGGTGTTGCTTTTAAGGTATGTAGCGCTCTTATCGATTTTCGCCGCAAAAAAGGAGCTCAAGCTCCTCATCAGGGTTGGGAAAAATGGCTTTTAGATCTTGTAGCTATAGCTACAGTTACTGATGTCATGCCTTTAAAGGGAGAAAATAGAACACTTGTTAAATACGGACTTTACGTTTTAGCCCAGAAAAGACGCCCCGGCTTAAACGCTCTTATGGAAAAGGCAAGTGTTGATGCTACCTTTGAGGCTCAGGAAGTCGCGACAAATTTAAATGCCTTTACCCTTGGTTTTATATTGGGGCCGCGCTTAAATTCAGCAGGGCGCATGGAACATGCAGATATAGCATTCGATCTTTTAACAGCCAAAACAAAAAAAGACGCTGATGTGCTTGCGCATATATTAGATACAAAAAATAAAGAGCGCAAAAAACTAGTAGAAGATATAATCGCCGAAATTGACACAACACAATTAAATAATTCAAGCGCTATAGTAGCCGGTTCAAAGAACTGGCCTATTGGTGTAGCGGGGATA
This sequence comes from Candidatus Spechtbacterales bacterium, assembly GCA_033721955.1. Lineage (GTDB taxonomy): Bacteria > Patescibacteriota > Minisyncoccia > Spechtbacterales > 2-12-FULL-38-22 > JAWVZY01. The sequence continues at coordinate 2,164 of JAWVZY010000002.1, read as the reverse complement.
GTAGCAGGGCGCCTTGCCGAGAAATATAACAAACCCGCCTTTATTTATCAAAAAAAGGGGAGTAAATTAGTTGGCTCAGCTCGAGGGCCTGAGTATTTAAATATAGTAGAGATAATGCAGCATTGTGATGATTTTCTTATAAAATACGGAGGGCATAGACAAGCAGGAGGGTTTAGCGCAAATGTCGCTGATGAAGAAATATTAGCCCGCAATATCCAAACTAAAACAGCAATGGCCGCGGGAAAATTGGATAGAAAAGATATAATACCAAAAGCTATAGTTGAGGCCGAGATATCCCCCGACGATATAAATTGGAATCTTTATGATGAGCTTTTAAAGTTTGCCCCCCATGGAGAGGCAAATCAAAAACCTATTTTTCTTTTGCGGGATGTTATACTCAAAAATCCTCGTATGGTGGGAGAGGGTAAGGACCATTTTAAGTGTGTAGTTGAAACAGGCAAAGGAAAAAGGTTAAAAGCAATAGGTTTTCGTTTTCCCTCTGATGCCGCCCATATCCAAGATGGGGCAGAGGCCGACATTCTATTTCATTTAGACAAGAATGAGTGGGACGGCACTCGTGAGCTCGATCTTAAATTGGTAGATATCAAAACAAGCCATCTGTTGTAATAACTTGACAATTCTTTATAAAAAGTTTATAATAATAAGGACATAGTGCAATTATTAGTGTTAAAACATTATATTTATGGCAGATTCTACTCAAATACAAAAATTAGCAGGACGTCTTGAAGAATTAGGTCTTAGCGACAAGGAGGCCAGAGTTTATGTTGCCTCTCTCTTTTTGGGTCCTTCAGCCGTGCAAAATATTGCAAAGCAGGCAGATATTAACCGTCCAACTGCTTATGTAATTTTAGAACAATTGGAAGAAAAAGGGTTAGTTAGCGAATCAAATGAACAAAAGAGAACAGTTTATGTTGCAGAAGATCCTGAGGCAGTAGAGCGTTGGCTTATTAAGCAGGAACGTGATATAGAAAATAAAAAGAAGCATTTCAAAAATATTCTTCCTGAACTTGAAGCAACTCAGAGAGAGGCCGCACCAGAGGCGCCACGAGTTAGATTCTACAGAGGTAAGGACGGTATTATGACAATTATTACGGAATCAAATCGCAAGGTGAAGCCAAAAGCAGAGGTATACGGCCTTACCAATGTTGATGAGGTTAAAAAGATGTTTCCTGAGTATCCAAAAAATACATCATCTCTTAGATTGAAAAAAAATATGCCAAGCAAGGTGCTTTATTGGTCAAAAGATAAAGATGCTCTTCCTACTAATAAAAAAGCCCTTCGCCTGACTAAGCGCCTGGATAGTCCCGTGGATGCAGACATCAGTTTATTAGAAGATCGTGCCATAATCTTTACTTACAGAGGCAAGGATTCCATGGGTATAGTGATCGAAAGCAAAGAAATTGTTGGAGCTCTCAGGTATTTATTTGAACTTGCCTGGGAGAGGCAAAATGGAAAAGATTCTAAAAAATAGCGGTTAATCCGCTATTTTTTGTCACAATCTCTTGACAAAAAACTAAAAGTTTGCTAAAATATAGGCGACTATAGCCAAACTGTACCTAAAGAAAGGAGGTGCGAAGTGGCAATGTCATTGATTAGAAAACGGCTGTATATGTTTTTCAGCCAAAATAAACGAATGCCTCTGAATTCGCATTTCTATAAGGTGCGGTTTAGAGATTATCGCAGAGAAGGTCTCTGTGATTTATCTCCTCGGGTTATAGCTGTAGCTTGAAAGGAGATAAAATTATGTATGGAGGTTGATAGATTCGATCTTCGCACAGATCTCACCAATGTTCCTGTCGCACAATGAACAGCGACACAGCATCGAGCAACAGAGCTCGAGATGCCCCTGACCGGAAGCCGGCAGGGGTTTTAATTTTGTAATTATAAAAAAACAATAAATTCGTATTAAGTACCCCGTAATTAAAGAAAAAACAACCCTTATTCTAAAATCTGTAATAAATATTTGACAAATTTTTTCAAATATGCTAATATACTCCATCAAGCTGATAAACCTCACGGCTTGATACATGTTCCTTCCATCGTCGTATTTTATACGACAAGGGACCGGGATTCGAACCGCAATTTCACTTTTGTGAAATTGTTGCCCAGGCAGTAATGCCGGGCAGCACGACCTTCTCGATAG
>JAWVZY010000001.1:0-38327 GCA_033721955.1 Candidatus Spechtbacterales bacterium | reverse complement strand
CCAGCGGTTGCGGGAAGATCACGTGCTAAAATATTATCTTTTAGAGCATAGGGAATTCCATGAAGGGGGTTAGAATTTTTTACATCCATCTGCTCATCAGCATGCTTTGCCTGCATCTTGGCGTTTTTTTCGTTTATAGACAAAAAACTACTTATATCATTATCTTTTTCCTTTATTCTCCCCAAATAAATATCTACAAGCTCAGCGCTTGAAATATCGCCACCTTGAAGTTTTTTTATTATTTCAGTTAATGTCATCAATCTTTTTTATTAAATACTGATCTTACACTTATAAAACCGCCTTTAATCATTGACGCAGCACTCATAAGCTTTTTCACCAGATTACTACGTTCTCCGGGCGCCTGTATATCTTCCCTATAAACGGTGTATAATTCCGTTGCCTGAGCCATTGGCTCCACATCCTCAGTATCAAGCTCGTTCAATTGCTCGACATAATCTAAAACTGCCGATAATTCCTCGGTATAATACTCTAGTTTTTCATCAGATATTTCCAATCTCGCCAAGTCAGCTATTTTTTTAACTTCTTCTTTTGTGAGCTTCATAATTAATTTTCCTCTACATTTTGTAATTGTTTAATTTTCTCTCTGGCTTTAATGTCCTGCGGATTTAATTCTATCACAATTTGATATTCTTTTTTAGCCCCTTAAAACTATATAATGATGTTATACCATTAAATCGGATAGCGTGTTGTGGTATAAATTTCATTTTACAAGCTTTAAAAATTCTTGTTCGTTTACTATTTTAACACCTAGTTTTTTTGCTTTATTATATTTTGAACCCCCTCCTTCTCCGGCAACAAGATAATCTGTGTTTTTTGATATAGAGCCAGAAGGATTACCCCCAAGCGCTCTCACTTTATTCTCTGCCTCCTCTCTTGTAAAATTATTCAAAGAGCCGGTAAATACAAAGGTCAGGCCATCCAGTTTATTACCTACTCCTTCAGGAGGCACTATTTTTACTCCCGCTTTTAATAACTTCTCAATAAACTCTTTATTTTCTTTTTGCCCAAACCAATCATATATGCTTTTGGCGACTTTTTCTCCAATGCCATCTATGGATTTTAATTCCTCCAATGAACTGTTTTGTAGATTTTTGATATTTTTGAAGTGGCGGGCAAGATCAATAGCTGTCTCGCCTCCTACGTGACGTATATTAAGAGCTGCAATAAAGCGCGCAAAGGGTATCTCTTTGCTATTTTCTATAGAATCTATAATGTTTTGAGCAGACCTTTCGGCAAATCGCTCTAAAGGCACCAAATCGCCTTTTTTGAGCGTAAAAATATCTTCGGGGCCTGTAATTAATTCCTCCTCCAATAACTTATCTATTATTTTCGGGCCGAGACCCTCTATATCAAAAGCAGGGCGAGATACAAAATAATATAAATGCTCTTCCTTTCTTGATTCGCATTCGGGATTTGGACAATAAAGTATTGCCTCTCCTTCTTTTTTCTCTAATAGTGTATTGCACTTAGGGCATTTTTTGGGAGGTTTTATTTTTTTAGCATTATTGGGGCGTAAATCCCCGACTACCTCAACTACCTTTGGTATTACATCTCCGGCACGCTCAAGTATAATAGTATCGCCTACACGTACATCCAATCTTTCCACCTCTTCAAAATTATGCAAAGTCGCACGACTTACAGTAACACCCCCTATCTGTACAGGCCTCAAAACAGCAAGAGGCGTCACAGCTCCTGTTCTGCCAACATGCACTCTTATATCTTCTACAACGGTTGTTGCCTGTTTTGCAGCAAACTTAAAGGCGCGTATGCCCCTGGGGCTCTTTCCGGCAACCCCTAAATTGTCAAATATTTTATTTTGATCAACAGATATAACAACACCGTCAATTTGATAAGGCAACTTATCCCTTTTGTCACTAATGTTTTGCCAATATTTATAAACCTGATCTGTATTTTTACATTTTTTAGCTGTGGGGTCGGTCTTAAATCCAAGGGCATGCATTATATCATGCTCGATAGAGTGCAGCTCTGTATCTATGTCAGTTACTATATCGTAAGCGATAAAATTAAGCGGACGCGAGGCGGCGAGCTTAGGGTCAAGCTGTCGCACGGAGCCGGCAGCTAAATTACGCGGATTTGCATAAGTATCCTCTCCTTTTTTTTCTTTTTCACTATTAAATTGCTCGAAATCTTCTTTTGCTATATAAACCTCTCCCCTAATCTCAAATATCCCACTGTTTATAATATTTTCTATATTTTTTTGCAAGGAACTATCTTTTATATCCTCATGAAATTTCAATCCCAAGGGAATGCTTTCAATTGTTTTGGCATTACTTGTAACATCTTCCCCTATGCGCCCATTTCCCCGCGTTATTGCCTTAGATAATACTCCCTCCTCATACCTAAGAGCTAAAGCAAGGCCATCCACTTTTACTTCACAAAAATAAGAAAAATCCTGCTCTGCAAGTTTTTTTATATATGACTCCCATGAATCTAGCTCTTCGCGATCAAATATATCCTCAATGGAGAGCATCGGCTTTGAATGTTCGGCCTTTTCAAATTTATCAAGCGCCTCACCCCCTACTCGCTGAGTGGGTGAGTCAGAAGTTACAAGGTCCGGATATTCATCTTCAAGTTCTTTGAGTTCATATTTAAGTGAATCAAGGGCTGCATCCGATATTTCGGGGCTATCAAGCACATGATATAAATAGCGGTGATGTTTTATCACCTTTTTTAACTTTTCTATTCTTTTTTTTGCCTGAGTTTTATTTAAATTTTCCGGCATATTTAAAAACTAAGCTCAAAAGCACGGCTTGTATCAAACAAAGAACCCAGTGAACGGATGCATTTAAATGTTCCTGTGCACCACAGCACACCTCCATCTAATGTAGTTGTTCTGTATTGAGCATTATTAATGAAAGAGGCAACACCCATATCCTGAGAAGTAACAATACAATCACTAGTTGACTGGCAACTGCCAAAATCAGGTGTCTGGCGTATTTTATACAACGTCCTCTCTACTCCGGCATCAGCTGCATATATATCAACTACAAAACTCCCTATATCTTTGACTGTATACAGCTCTCTAAGCATTAAACTACTTATACCCAAAGCAATAGATACAATAACGCTAAGCATTAAAAGTGCCATATATAGGGTTATACCGTCTTGTTCTCTAAATTTATTCATTTTTATATATCCAATAACCTTGTAGATATTGTTGTTTGAGCCCTTATTACCACATTTTGAGGGTCTTTTGGCGTCTGTGGCACGCCGCTGGCTTCAAGGATTGTTGTTACCTTCGGCTGCATGTTATCTGCATCCGTCTGTCCCGATACAATAATATCGTAAGTGTCTATAGCAACCAAACCACTTGAAATGAGTTCTATATATTCTCTTGTACCCAGTGGAACTGTGGCATCTGATGTATACAAAAGCCGGCCGCCTTGAGTTCGAAACTCGATACATTCACCGTCATCATTTAAAAATATTATTGAAGGCGGATTAGCGTTAAATGTACTGCCGAAAGGTAGACAATCATCATCAGGAGATTGACTGCTTTTAACTGCAGTACGCATCTGCCTGCTCATAAACTCAAGAGCAAAACTCACATTCTGTGCTACAGTTTGCTCCATAATAACTATTCGCTGAGCATGAAGAGCATTTAAGAAAGACTGCACACCCAAAACCGCTACAATAACAAAAATGCTCATAGCAATTAAGGTCTCTACAATGGTATATCCGCTTGATTTTTGTTTATTTTTATTATGCATATAATACTTCAGATTATCTCCAGTCATACAAGCGAGTTTCAACTGTTATAGAGCCGGAATCGGGCCCAAGCCAGCTCACAGTTGCCTGCACCTGTAAAATATCATCTACTCCTATTGGTGTTTCAGGATTATTTATTGATTGCACATTTATCCTGCGCTCAAAAATTGTAAGTTCATTATTCCCCCCGCTATCGTGGGTATAAACGCCAGGTGTTCTATCCCAATAAAGAGCATGGTTTGAGCAAGGATTAACTAAAGTATCTCCTGGAGCGTCATAATCTACACACTGATCAGATGCTCCCGGATTCAAGCCATCTGAAAAACCGACACCCTCTATCCAATTTGTATCGCGAATATTGCGGGTTACCTCAATTGCCTCTTGTGCTAAATAAGCAGCAATTACTCTATTTTGGGCTCTGTTTACGCTCTGCAAGCTGTCTAAAACAAGGCCGGCTGAAGCAGAAACGGCCATAAGCAAAACGCCCACAGCCACAATAACTTCCAAAAGTGTAAAACCTTTTTTCATAATTATGGTATCACCACACGGGTCGCGCCCGCTTTATTTATATATATCTGAATTGTATCTCCTTCCACCGTATTTATTATTTCTATCATTGCCTCATCAGAACCCGGAGGAGGGGCAGGATTCATTAAAATATCTCCGTCGGGAGGAATAAACACAACATCAAGAGGAGTAATGGGGCTACCTGTACCTGTAAATTCTATTCTGTTAATTTCAATAAAATTCTCAAGGGGCAAAGCTTCAAATTCCTCAGGATAAGGCCCCTCTGTTGGTGCCTCTATGCAAGAAGGCGCTGTACCGCTAATATCTAAGGTCTGGTTCTGGTTACAGTCGGCAAAAATAGTTAAAACACTCGCTCCATCCTCAAAATGCACACCATAGCCACCCTGGCTTATTGTTGGGGATTGATTGGTGGCATCATGCCTCTTGCCTCCGAGAGCATTATTTGCTGCCTGATTAATAGCTTGCAAAACATTCTGAGCTGAACGTTGAAGAGCTAAATTTCTCTCACCAGGCCTGGCATTAAATATCACAACAGAACTTATTATTGCTATAACAGACATTGCTACCAGCAACTCCACTAATGTAAATCCTAAATTATTAAATTTAAACTTTTTCATAAAAATTAAAGCAACAGATTAAAATAAAATACTATAAGCTCCTCGCTCCAAAATAATGCCAAAAATACGCCTAATATTAAAAAGGGGCCGAAAGGAACCTTGCTCTGAAGCGATTTTTTGCCAGCCACCATAAGCCCTATACCTATTATAGCACCGAGCACAAAAGCTATAAACATGGCGACTATAACCGCAGGATACCCCAATAAAATACCCATGAAAAAAGACAGCTTCACATCGCCAAAGCCCATAGCGCGCCCCTTCGAAATAAAGTGTATAGCGGCAAAAGGAAGAGCTGAAAGTACCCCCAGTGCTAATCCATTAAAAACATTCCCAAAATGAAAGATCCCAAGTTCGAAGTTCCATATAAAATTCAAATCCCAAATACCAAATATCTCTGCTAACAAGGTGGCGCTGATTAAGGGAATAAGAACTCTATCGGGTATTATGTAGTGTTTTAGATCATAAGCAAATATCACTATCAAACCCGAACCAATAAAGGCCATAAATAAGAGTTTAAATGTTTGAGCAGGCAAAAATTCATTAAAAATTTGAAATTGAGAGTTTGAAATTAAAAATATAAATAGACCGCCTGTTGCCAGCTCAACTAGCGGGTACTGCCACGAAATAACATGAGCACATGAACGGCATCTGCCTCTTTGAACGATAAAACTAAAAACCGGTACAAGTTCATACCACTTTAATGTTTTATTGCAGTAGGGGCAATGTGAGCGCCCACGAAAAGCTGATTCACTTAAATAAAGACGGTATATAACAGCATTTAAAAAACTGCCCACAATAAGACCGAATCCCCCTGTAATGATATAGATTAAAGTTTGCATTATACACTTATTTTAACATATATGGTCAAACAAAAATTCCCCCATATGGGGGAATTTTTGTTTGATTTGCCGCTGCTAACTATGGGCCAACGCAGTAAACAGGCGTATTACCTGCCACATCATCGTTAGTTCCACAATCACAAGCTGCACCCGCAGGCGCAAAATCAATACTACCGTCCAAATCACTTACCAATGCCTGATGAGTGTCTCCTTCTAATTGAACCATAATTACGTAATCTGTTGCATCGTCTGTTCCGGCTGTATTTGTACCATCAGAGTCATAGGTATACTGATAAGGCGCCGAGTTGAGAGGGTCAGCAAAACCATTCATGCCAACAGCTGTGAACATGGTGTCAGCATTTCCAGTTGTACAGCCATCATCCGCACCAGTAGGATATCCCCCGGCATTATCATCAAGAAACACCTCAAGCGCTATTTGCGCCTGGCGAAGATCGCCTACTCGCTTTGTATCACGAGCTTTTTCACGTGCATCATTCAAGGATACAAGCACAATAGTTGCTAAAATACCAATAATGGCAATAACAACCAAAAGCTCAATAAGCGTAAAACCTTTTGATTTCTTAGTAAAAATTTGCATATATGCTTTTCTTTTTAAGCTTAGTGTCAGTACCGACCTTTTGATAATTGTTATTCAAGGCAATTTGCCCCTATAAAACCATTATAACTTTTTATGCAAGCCAAACAAATAAAATAATCCACAGGAAACTAAAATGAGCCAACACTGTTGTAAATAGGCAAAAGTATACCTGCCACCAGCAAAGCTACTGCAAGCCCAAGCAAAACTATCATTATAGGTTCTATAAGAGCCACCAGATTCTCAATGGTGTTGCTTATTTCGCTTTGATAAAAATCAGAAACATTTTCAAGTATTTCACTAAGTTTACCCGTCTTTTCTCCTACAGCTATCATCTGCGTTACCATAACATCCACTTGTTCATATTCCTCAAGTGTTTTAGCTATACTCTCCCCCTTGCTTACCTTATCCTGAGCGCTCATAACAATTTCTTTATAAACGGCGTTATCTATAACATTAGATGTTATCTCAAGGGCGCGATTTACGGGAATACCTCCCTTAACAAGCATGCCAAAAGAACTGGAAAAACGAAACATATATATATTTTTAAACAGCTTGCCAAATACGGGCATCTTCAATTGAACCTTGCCCCATGTATCTTGGCCTGTAGGTGTTTTAGTAAACCTCCAAGCTCCGACTAATAGAGCTGGCAGGCCTATTGCTAAAATTGGCCATCTTGTGCGAACTAAGTCAGAAAGAAAAGCTATACCTTTTGTAAGCGCAGGAAGTTCAGCGCCCTGCTGATCCAAAACATCAAGAAGGTTGGGTACTACAAACACAAGCATTCCAATTCCAACAATGCCAAAAACTCCTATAATAAACGCGGGATAAGTCATAGCACCTCGTATTTTAGATACAATATAATAATCTCTTTCTGTATATTGGGCCAAATAACTTAATACCTGCTCAAGCGTTCCGGACTCCTCTCCCGCGCGTATCATCTGGACATAAAAGTTAGAAAAAATATCCTCATGCTCCTCTAAGGCCTGTGAAAAAGGCATACCTCCGTCAACATTTGAGGCGACATTCAACAAAGCTTCTTTGAATTTTGGATTCTCGGTTTGCTTAGCAAGAGTTCTTACAGATACCACAAGGGGCACAGATGCCTTAAACAAAGTAGAAAGCTGACGAGAAAAAATAGAAACCTCTTTTTTATTTACACGCTCAAAAAAGGCGATCCTTTTTTGAAAGATCGGCCTTTCTTCTATGGATTCGAGGTTGATAATCACTAAACTATGGCGCTGTAATATTTCAAGCGCCGCCTCTCTATTCACTGCCTCAACGCGCCCAACCTGCGTTTCGCCTTCTTTTGTACGCGCCTCATACTCAAATAAAGGCATAATGCTTGTTTGTTTATTTATTAATTAACATCTTAAGTTCCGCCGGATTCAGCGAATAATTTTCTGCTATATCAGCAGAAATATCGCCCTGCTTTATGAGATCTGCTAAATATCTATTCATGGATATCATGCCTTCATCAGCACTTGTCTCTATGACAAGCGGAAGCTCGTGTACTTTGTTCTCGCGTATAAGATTGCGTACAGCTGCATTAGCCAATAAGAGTTCGATGGCCGGAATACGCCCTCCGTCAATTCTTGGCAAAAGACGCTGAGATACAACGCCCACAAGTGTTAAAGCGAGTTGCGCCCTAATTTGGCCCTGCTGGTTAGGAGGAAAGCTGTCTATTATTCTGTCTATCGACTGAGATGCATTATTTGTGTGAAGCGTGCCAAAAATAAGGTGGCCTGTTTCTGCCGCCGTTATGGCGGTGGAAATTGTTTCAGCGTCCCTCATCTCTCCCAGCATAATAACGTCGGGGTCTTGGCGAAAAGAATCGCGAAGCGCTGTTGTAAAATTAGGCGTATCACGACCCACTTCTCTCTGGTCAATAATGCATCGATTTTGAGTGAAAATATACTCTATGGGATCTTCAATAGTTATAATATGCTCTGTTCTAGTGTTGTTTATCTCATCTATAATAGCAGCGAGCGAAGTTGATTTTCCATGTCCGGCCGGACCTGTTACTAAAACCAAGCCCTGCTGATATTTGGCAAAGCGATGCAAAGTATCAGGCAAACTTAATTCATCCAAGGTGCGTATATTGGCTGGGATAAAACGTAGAGCTATTGATATAGTATTAAACTGATAATACGCGTTAACACGAAAACGAGCTATGTTTTTATAAGCATAAGACAAGTCAACAGCGCGATTTTCCTCAAGTTCTTTCTTCTGTATATCGTTTAGCATCACATCAGCCAAGCCCTCTGTGTCTTCGGGCTTTAAAATATCGCCCTTTTTAATGGGCACTAAGCTTCCATCTATTCGCAAAGTAGGTATACGCCCCGCCGATAAATGGAGGTCAGAGGCGTTTTGACGCGCCACAGTTTCAAGAAGTTCAAATAATTTTTGTTCGTAGTTAGCCATATTTATTATTTTATTTATTTATCATATCTTCAACCCGAGCTACGACTTCACTGGGCGTATATTGGCTTTTTACCAAATATCCCCTGGCACCCATATCCATAGCTTTTTTTACATCTTCATCCGAGCCAAGATTGCTAAGCACTATAACAGGGGTATTTTCAAGAGTGCCATCTTTTTGCAAAGCTTCCATAATCTCAAGTCCCGTAAGCTTGGGTAATATAATATCTAAAAGGATAATATCGGGCTTTCCGCTTTTAATTTTTTCAAGACCTTCTTCGCCATCATCAGCTACCTCTACAACGTAACCGGCTTCTTCAAATTTAGTAATATAAATTTCTGACAAGAAAGGGTCATCCTCTACTAATATAATTTTTTTAGGCATAGAATAAATGATTAGTGAGTCCATCTGCGATGGATAAGCTTAACAGTAATTTTATCGACAATCTGGATATTCGATAAGCCCACCAAGCTCACACTAAATATTTGTTAAATTTAACTTTATATTTGCTCTTCAACGACGCGCAACACATCTTCAAGTGCTACAACGCCCATTAATGCTTTTATTACACCATCTTGACGCATAGATATCATGCCCTGGCGCTTTGCCTCTTCTTCTATGGCCAAAGCCTCAGCCTCCTGTTCCAGTATAATCCTTTTTAGCTCATCTGTCATTTGCAACATCTCATAAATTCCTATTCTTCCTTTTGTTCTTTTATTATTACACTTAGGGCATCCTTCTGATTGCCACAACTTATATGGCTTTTGTATATCAAAATCCTTTAATGATTCGGCCGGAAGCTTGCCTAATTCTTCCTCTATCATATTAGCCACCTTAGGTGTTGCAGTATATTCTTTTTTACAATAATTACACAGCCTGCCTACCAATCTTTGAGCTATAGCAAGAGTGACCGAACTGGGCAATAGAAACGGCTCAACGTCTAAATCAACAAGACGAGGAATAACGCCCATAGCATCATTGGTGTGAACCGTTGAAAATACAAGGTGACCTGTCAGGGCTGCTTGTACGCCAAGGCGGGCTGTCTCACCGTCACGAATCTCACCTACCATTATAATATCGGGGTCCTGACGTAAAATAGAACGCAAGCCAGATGCAAAGGTGTAGTCAATTTCAGGTTTTACCTGCGATTGGCTTACGCCTTCAATATAGTACTCTACGGGATCCTCCAAGCTTACTATGTTTACGTCATCTGTGTTAACCTTGCCCAGTGCCGCATAAAGCGTAGTCGTCTTACCTGAACCGGTAGGACCTGAAACAATTATCATTCCAAAAGGTTGGCGCAAAGCCCACTCCATCCTCCTTCTATTCTCCCCTATTAACCCCAAGTCCTCAAAAGACAAAACAGCGGTTGAAGGATCCAAGACACGCATTACAACCTTTTCTCCAGTGTTTGTTGGAAAAGTCGACACACGAAAATCTATTTGTTTGCCGTTAACCTGTGTTCCAAATCTACCATCCTGAGGCACTCGAGATTCATCAAGGCGCAAATTAGAAAGTATTTTTACTCTTGCCACTATTGAATTATGCACAGTAGAGGGAAGAAATATACTCGGATACAAAACACCATCCACCCTAAACCGTACCTTTGTCTGTTCTCTCATTGGCTCTATATGTATGTCTGAGGCATTTCCATCAATTGCATGTTTTAAAATTACCGCCACAATCTTTGTAACAGGACTCTCTTGCATTTCTTCAGCCCTCTGAGGCACTGCTGCTCCAGTCTTCTTCTCTTCCTCCATGCTCTTCTCTATTTCCTTCAACGCACTTTTTACCTCTACTTTAAGGCCACTATATAAAGAAAGTATCTTTTTAAAATTAGCTTCACTTATTGCCACTACCGACGGAGTGAAGTCACTGCGCAACAATATAAATCTCACAGCTTGTTGAGATTTTATATTTGTGGGATCAACCATTCCTACCACAAGTTCTTTACCTTTTTTCTCAAGAGGTACCATATGGTACTGCTCTGCCGCTTCCTGGGGGATAAGCTTAAGTATCTCCTTTGGGATTGGCTTTGTCTCATCATATGTCCAGGCGGGGACTTCTCCAAGCTTAGCTTTTGCCCTCACTATATCTTCGCTCTCTACTTTAAACTTCTTTACTAAATACTCCTCAAAACTCAGGGGTGAGGAGTCAGATTTTTCTCTAACCTCTTTTGCTTGCGTATCTGTGATCGTTCCATTCTCTAAAAGAACAGAAATAAGTTTTTCTTCAAATGATGTCATCAGATTAGATAATTAAGTAATCTATTGGGATGGTTGCTCATCTGCTGTTTCTTCAGGTTGTTCCGGAGGAGATTCTTCTATATCCTGGTCTTCTATTTCTACATTCTCATCTTCAGGATTTTCTAAAAGAAACGGGTTCGACTTACCCCACTGATCAGGTATTGTTATAGGCTCATAAGGAATAAATTGCCCAAGAAGCTCATCGCCGAAAAACCCTTGAGGTATCTGAGCATCCCTTTTAATATCGTTTGCCTGCTTCTGTATACTTACAGAGGCAACTTCGGCCTGTTGAAATACCTCTGGACCTTCTGCACCCCCCTGAAGAACCACTAAAAGAAAAATAGCGCCCAATATAATTATCCCTAAAACCAGCGGCATAAGCTGTTTTGTTCTTTTTTTATTTTGAGAAATAGATATATTTGCCATATTTTATTTATTAGAAGTTCCAGCATCTACATAGTAAACACTGCCTGCAATTTCTAATGTTAACAAGTTGTCACTTTCCTCTACAGGGGTTATTTTAATAGCATTTACATCAAATATTCTCAAAGATTTCTCAAGGCGAATAATGAAGGCCTTAATAGAAAAATAGCTACCGGTAGCATTCATAGATACCGGCACAAGGCCAATCATCTCACCCTTGCTAGAGCTGTCCTGCCCTATGCCAACCACAATATCATCCACGCTCAATCCATTATCCTCGGCTATACTCTCAATTAACACCGCAGCATTTACCCTATCTGAGCTACCAGGAACCGCTAGTTCCATAAGTTCTCTTTCTTCTTCAGAAATACTCCCAAGAAAGGAACTGGCCTCTTGAAGTTCATTATTTGCTGCCATCAAAACTTCAATATCACCTTTTATTATTTCTACTGCCTTTTGGGCAGCGTCAATACTTTGCAACGAAGGTAGAATAAAAAACCATGCAAAAGCTACCGCCATCACAACTGAAATAAAAAATATTATTGACCTTGTATTCATCTTTTATTTAAAATAATCCTCTTTAACTTTTAAAGTCGCATTGAAATTAACAATACCTTCTTCATCTTTCAAAAAGTTACCCAGATCTGCATCATTTAAATACAGTGTCTCATCCCTCCATATAATGAATTGCTCGCCCAATGCTTCCAGATTTGGAGCTGTTCCTATTAAGGAAAGTTCGCCGGCGCTGATATTAAAACTCATATCAGTAACTCTTATCTCAGGATGAGCAGATTCTTCAAATGGACCAAATGCTTTAGAGCTTAAGGTATGATTACTTATTATTTTTTCAATAGCACGAGCACGCGAAACAAGTTCTTCTGCTTGCGATGAAGCAGCCCCCGCTTTTAATTGTTCAAATAACTTATCCTTTTCGTTTTGTAATTCATTATATTCATTATTAATATCGTTAAACCAAAGGGAGGTAACAAGATAAATAACAAATACCACTGCTATAACCGCAAAGCCCGGCAGGAAATCTTTAGCATATGTCCTAAGGTCGTCAAATAATCCTGAAGCGGGTCCCCTGCGTTTTTTTGTTGGAATAAGTGATATAGCCATAACAAAAGATTGAAATTAACGTAAAGCTAGCCCTATAGCCACTGTAAACTCCGCGCCTGTTTCGCCTAAAAACTGCTCAAGCTCCGGGGGCACCATAATATTGCGGAAAGGATCTCCTTTTTCTGCCTTAATACCAAGTGAACTATTAAAGTATTCAACAAGTCCGGGCATATCAGCCTCCCCTCCGCTCAATATAATACGCGCAACTTTTCTGCCTCCTTCCCTTACATAATCTTCAATAAGCTGCTCTACTTCAAGAATTATTTTATCTATAGACGGACGTATAAGCTCTGCTACCTGGCCTGAAGCTTCCTGTATGCCATTTCGATTTTTTAATTCTTTAGCTCTATTGTGGTCAATAGACATGCCGCGAGCTATAACCTGTATAAATTTAGAACCGCCTGAATCTATATTATGGTGCATAACAACAGTACCTCCATCTACTATACTTACATCTGTGGTCCTGGCGCCTATATCTAAAATAGCTACCGGATCCGGATCTGAGTCCACAAGGGCGCGGGCGGCACTAAATGTTTCAAGCTCAATGTTTGTAAGCTCAATTCCGGCAAGCTCAGCAATTCTATTATATTTCTCCACAATTTCATTAGGAACCGCCACTGTCAGAATTTTTGTTCTATCAGAAGTTGATAAATGATCTACCTTAGCCCAATCAAACTGTACCTCGCCAATTGGCAAAGGAATATATTTTCTGGCCTCAAAACGAACAGCATTTTCCAACTCTTCCTCAGCCATAGCGGGCAAATCAATAATAGTTGAAAAACTTGAAAATACCGGCAAAGCCATAGCTGCCTCACGGCCTGCAAATTCAGCTTTGCTAAAAAGATGGTTTAAAATACTGGCTACCTGAGAATCTAATATATTATAAGAACCGGAGCGTGCCGTAATATAGTTTGCCTTTGAGTAAAACTGAGCATAATTATTTAAGTAAATATCCCCTCCTTTTTGCAATAACTCTACTACCTTAAGAGAAGAAGTTCCTATATCTATACCCAGCTTGTATTTATAGCTTTTTTTCGCAAATGGATTCCAGATCATATAGCAAAAATTACCCCTGGCTTTTTAATTTTATTTGGGGTTGACTTTTCATGTTTTTATTATAACAATAACCCAAAAGATTAGCTATTATTTTAATCCACACCAGAAAACACAGATCTTCATCTTAAGGTGCTATAATAACTATATGAATATACCAAAAAAACTCGATAAATATCTTACAAAACGAGCAAAAAACGCCATCGCCGCCTCTTTTAAAATATCGGCACAATATCCCGATAAAGGAGAGGTGGGCAAGGTTACAGCGTCTCATCTTGTATACGCACTTGCCCATGAAAAAGGTTCCATTGCGGGAAATATTTTAGCGGCAAACGATGTAAAGCAGGCGCATTTATTAAAAAAACTCAAAAATAATTCCCAAAATACAGAAAAAAATAAAACGCCTAATGCACTTGGAGCATCATACAAGAAGTCCCTTAAAAAAGCGGCAAGCTACGCCATGGACCAGGATCATTATTTTATAGGAACAGAGCATCTTCTATACGGGGCAATAAGTAGAAGCAAGAGCGTTAGCCCAGCCAAGGCCCGCAAAATAAAAGAACACTTGGATAGCTTAATGGCTGGATACCTGTCTATGGATTCTCAACTGCTCAATGCCACAAAAGGCAATACAAATTCAGGTACAGCAAAGGACGAGGCTCTTTTTGAAGATAACGTACTCAAAGAAGCGTTAATGGGAGATGCAAAAACACTTTCCAGATCATCTAAAATGCCGGCATTAGACGCTTTTTCAGAAAATATATCACGCAAAGCACGCAATAATGAATTAGAACCCCTTGTGGGCAGGGAGCAGGAATTAAACCGTTTAATCCGCATATTATCTCGTAAAAATAAAAATAATCCCCTTTTGGTGGGAGATGCAGGAGTGGGAAAAACCGCACTGGTAGAAGGTCTGGCACAAAAAATAGCGGAGGGAAATGTACCACAAACCATTATAGATAAACAAATTTACGCACTTGACCTCAGCTCACTTATAGCAGGGACTCTCTATAGAGGAGAATTTGAAGAAAGAATAAAAGACATTATGGATGAGGCACAAGATAACGACGTAATATTGTTTATAGATGAAATACACATTTTGCCCGGAGCAGGTGCGGCGCAAGGATCTCTTGATGCCGCAAATATACTAAAACCCGCACTTGCAAACGGTGCGTTTCAGTGTATAGGAGCTACAACATTTGAAGAATATAAAAAGACAATAGAAAAAGATCCTGCACTTGAAAGAAGGTTCCAAAAAATATTTCTTCAAGAACCGAGTGCCGGCGAGGCAATAAAAACACTGCAACGCCTCAAGCCCTTTTATGAACAGCACCATAATGTGAAAATAGCAAAAAATATTGCCAAGCTTTGTGTTGACCTTTCAATAAAACACATACCCTCCAGAGCACTGCCGGATAAAGCTCTGGATATTATGGATGAGGCAGCAAGTTTCTCTCGTGCTCGCACAATGCCCAAAAAAGACATTAAAAAACTAAAAATATTCAAAAATAAATTAAAGGAGCTTGCCGAAGAAAAAAACGAAGCACTCAAAAAAGAACACTACCAAAAAGCAATGCAGATAAAAAACCGCCAAGAAATAATCAAAGGTAAAATAGAAAAACTAGGCAACACCGATACCAATGAGGTTATGCCAAATGTATCTAGAAAAGATGTGTATGAGGTTGTATCAGAAATTTCGGGAGTTCCCCTGTCTCAGCTCACAAAAAGTGAAAGCGAGGTCCTTGCTGAACTTGAAAATAAAATAGAAAACTTTGTCATCGGGCAAAAAGATGCGGTTAAAAAAACAGCTCAAATAATACGGCGCAGCAGAGCAGGAGTACGCTCACATGAAAGGCCCATGGGTTCGCTTTTATTTATGGGTCCAAGCGGTACGGGCAAAACAGAATTAGCACGCATAATTTCACACATTATGGCAGAAACTGACCCCAAAACCTCAAAGGATCCTGTCTCCTTTATAAAGTTAGATATGTCCGAATATTCCGAGCCGCACACCATAGCGCGTCTTATAGGCGCCCCTCCGGGTTATATAGGATATGAAGAGGCAGGATTACTTACTGATAAAGTTCGTAAAAATCCTTACTCTGTTGTACTGTTTGATGAAATAGAAAAAGCGCACCCTAAAATATTTAATATCCTGCTGCAAATACTGGAAAACGGCTCCTTAACCGATGCCCAAGGCAGAGAGGCAAATTTTAAAAATACATTCGTAATACTTACCTCAAATGTAGGAGCAGAGTTTTTTAGCAATGTAAAAAGTATGGGCTATGAAGATATGAGCTCAAGAAATTCAGAAACAAGCGCCCTTAAGAACCTAAAAGATATAATGAAAGTTGAAATAATAAATCGCCTTGATGATATTGTGATATTCAAAACCTTAAGCGAAAACTCTTTGAAGAAAATAGCTAATCTGCACTTAGACCGCCTAAATAAAAGGATGCAAGGAGTTGTAAAACTTGAATTTACACCGGGAGTCAGCAGCTATATAGTTTCAAAAGCAGATACGAAGCAGAAGGGGGCGCGAGGAATACGCAAAGCGACAGAAACTGAAATAGAAGAACGTCTTGCAGAGCATATTTTAAGTGGAAAAAATAAAAATATAAAAATAAGCACTAAGGGCAGTAAACTTATACTCAAAGAGCAAAAATAAATTGCTCAGCTATTATTCTAATCAACTACTGCGCGCCCATGGCGCGCTTTAAAAAATGTATAAAGAGCTAAATACAATTAAAAATATGGTTACAGAAAGCTTATTTCCTTCCTTTTGCTATAAATGTAAAAAGACGGGAACTTATCTATGCAATGAATGTTTATGGCAATTAAAGGCCTTGTACGAGCCGACCTGTCCTCACTGCGACCTTCGCCTTCCTTTTGGCAAGCTACCCCCAAAATGCAAAAGCGAACTTAAGCTAAATAGAATATTTACCTGCGGCCTCTACTCAGATAACGCCCTGGGGGACATGATAAGAGATATGAAATATAAATATGCCCGAGCGCTTGCCTCTCCCCTGTCAACTTTCGCTCTGTGGCAACTTGAACAAGGCGCATATCTGAATACAATCAAAGAAAATGCAGATGTAATAATTCCGGTGCCAATGCATAAAAGGAAGTTAAAAAAACGAGGTTTTAACCAAGCAGAACTTATAGCGCGCCACCTAAGCGACATTATTAATGTACCTGTAAAAACAGAGACACTAATTAAAACAAATAGGACAATTCCGCAAGTTAAAACGGATTCACGAAAAGAACGCCTGCAAAATCTTGAAGGTGTATTTGAAGTTTCAAATGATTCTGTTAAAAATAAAACCATCCTCCTGGTAGATGATGTAATAACTACCGGCTCTACAATGCGCCAATGCGCTATAGCTTTAAATAGTGCGGGCACAAAGGAGGTTTGGGGACTTGCTGTATTAAAAGATTAAACTGTAAAACATTAAAAAAGCTGAAGTTCAAACTTCAGCTTTTTGTTTTTTCCAGTCAGGTACTTTTACCCATATCACAGCACCCCGAGGATGGTCATATGGTATTGGGTCTTCAAACCTATTTGCATCTTTTAAAACCCACGCATAAAGAGGTTTTTCAGGATCGCCGTAATTTATAAGATCCATAGCCCAGCAATTGTGATTTTGAAATGTATCATGAAGAACACTAATATTTCTCGGCAGTTCTAATACATTTACAATCTCAACCGAGCCCACTATAAGGCCCGAACCCTTGCGTATTAGTCCTATCTCTCCCCTTTTGTGAGTGGTCTGAGTCCTTATCTCCCAATTTTTTTGCCCGGAAAGTATTTTACTTATCCACGGCTCATCTATTATCAAGGCGCTTGGCATTCCGACCCCCTTTATTTTTGTTCTTTTGTATCTTTATAAGAGCATAGATTGCTATCAAGCCAAATGCAGCTTGGAGGCCAAGTGCCGGCCATGCCTTCTGCACAAAAACATTCATGCCTACTCCGATAACACCAAGCAAATTCAGCCAGTGATATAATCTACTCTCTCCTGTAACTGCTCCTCTTGAAAGCAATAAATAGGCCAATAATATAGAGGACATTCCTGCCCACCCTGCTATATCAAAAAGCATTTATTACTCCTTTTCTCTGGTGTTAAACAACGTCGGGAGACAAGATAGCTACTATGACTTCAAGCGCTTCTTCAAGTGTTGAAAGCGTGAACCCGCTAACCTCACGCACCATGGCGTGATCATGGGGGTTGCCGCCTTGCATGGCAAGTACAATAGGTTTTCTATAAGCGTGCGCCCATGCTATTTCCATCACAGAACCAATTGATACTTTTTCAGCTTCTGTAAAATTAACCAGTATCATATCTGAGCGCATAACATCAAAATGATCACGGGTTGTAATACCTTTTTGCGACCCAAGCACCTCATCTTCATACGAATCTTTTATATCGGTCTTTTCAAGTAAAAGATACTTTTTGCCACGTATTGGTGATAATCCGTCGATATTGTGTTTTGCAAGCTTCTCTATTGCATTATTGCGCCAGTCAGTTGCATCATCAATACCAAGCCCTGTAATGGGTCCTGCCAAATACACAAGTGGTTTATTTGTCATTTTTATTCTCCTTTTGTTTTGACTGCGGTGATATGTGCTAAACAAAAACTACCATAAAATTATGGTAGTTTCAATGGCGTCCTCGGGAGGATTTGAACCTCCGACCTCTTCCTCCGCAAGGAAGCGTTCTATCCACTGAACTACGAGGACATTTAATGTATTCTCAAAAACCTGTTTACTATTTGAGAAAAATCTTCTTGGTAATCTTCATTCTGTTTTACCTTACCAAAAAGATACTCATGTATATGCTCGGTATCTTCAATAAATATAGGGACATATACAACACCCTGCTCTTTTGGCTTTAATATCAAGGTATCGGCTATTATACTATAATATTCTAAATTTTTAAAGGGGTATTGGCGATTATTCACCTTTATTTCGCTATCTGTAATCGTGCAATAAACTTCTTTCTGTCCTTTGGTTGCAGAGATTACAATTACAACCGGACCCATAATAAAAAGTGCGGCGCCAAAAATATTGCCTGAATATACAAAAAAAGCTGCTATAGCAATAGATACAATCCCCACAATACTATACAGCACCCAGGGCATGGGTCTATCTTCTTTTGAAACTTTCCAGGTAAATTCTTCCATATGGTTAATTATATATTACCATTCTTTGTTATTTATTGAAAAACACAATAATATAGTGTATAATTTAGGCATAACCTGGAGAGGTGGCTGAGTGGCCTAAAGCAATGGATTGCTAATCCATGCCGCGTTAGCGGCCCGTGGGTTCGAATCCCACCCTCTCCGCAATTATTTCAATACTGCCTTTTAGTGTTGTTGAAATATCTTATGCGAGCTAGGTGGGATGAGAAGAGAATGCCTTAAATGGCATTCTCCGGCCCGAAGGGGAATCCCACCCTCTCCGCAATTATTTCAATAATGCCTTTTGGCGTTGTTGGAAAATGAGGAGGGGTCGGATAACGGCTATTCCACCGGTCTTGAAAACCGGCGTGCGCAAGCACTTGTGGGTTCGAATCCCACCCCCTCCGCACTAATTAGCTTTTAATTGCTTTGAAATTGAAATTTAATTTATTATATGGAGAAATGAGATTTAGAAAAATCTCTGCCTCTCCCCCTTTAAAAAACGAGCTTAAATGAATCTAAGCACTCCAGTTGAAGAAATAAAACGTATCGGCCCAAAATATGCCGGTAAGCTTAAAAAATTAGGAATAAAGGAGGTCCGCGACCTTCTTTTTCACTTCCCATCCCGTTATGAAGATTACGCTACGGTAAAGAGCATTGCGGATATAAAACCTGATGAAGAAGTTACTATTGAAGGCAAGGTTGTTCACATAAATGAACGTATGGCAAAACGCCGCCGTCTTAAAATTATTGAAGCAGTTATTGAAGATCGTACAGATACAATAAAGGCGGTGTGGTTTAATCAATCATACATAAAAAAACAGTTAAATACTGAGGAAAGCGTGTTGCTTGCAGGCAAGACCTCACTTGGCAAAGATGGGGTTTATCTTTCAAACCCAACGCCCGAAGTGCGAAGCATGGAAACCTCACCTGTGCATACTGCCCGCATAGTACCTATTTATCCAGAAACAAGAGGTGTTTCTTCTAAGTGGCTAAGATATATAATATATAAACTTTTACCTATAGCCCAAAATATTGAAGATCCTCTGCCTGAGGAATTTGTAAAAGAAAAGGAACTTATGCCACTGCGTGATGCGCTTTTTAATATTCACTTCCCTTCCTCTATTGAAAAGGCTCAAGAGGCCAGGCGTAGATTTGAATTTGAAGAAATATTTTATGTACAACTTGCCGCCCTAAAAACAAAAGCTGAAATGCAAGCTGAAAATTCACCCAAAGTAAAAACAAATGTAGAACTTACCAAAAAATTTGTAAATTCCTTACCCTTTACTTTAACTGATTCCCAAAAGAAAGCGGCGTGGCGCATACTTAAAGATATGGAACGACCTATTCCTATGAATCGCATGCTTGAGGGGGATGTGGGAAGCGGAAAAACAGTTGTAGCGGCCACTGCCGCATTAAACGCGGTAGATGCCGGATTTCAAGCGGCATTTATGGCACCAACTGAAATACTGGCCGAACAACACAACAAAACAATAACAGAATTATTCGATGATAAAGAATACAGTCCCAGCATAGGCCTACTTACGGGAAGTTCATCTAAATTAAATAATGAAAAAATAAAAAAACCCGAACTTAAAGAAAAAATAAAAAAGGGAGAGGTAGATATGCTAATAGGCACGCATGCTGTAATACAAAAAGATGTTAAATTCAAAAATATAGGTTTTGTAACAATTGATGAACAGCATCGCTTTGGAGTCGGGCAAAGGGCAGCACTTGCCAAAAGCGGCTCCAAAGCAAAAAATAAAACAATCCCCCACCTGCTCTCTATGACCGCAACCCCCATACCCCGCTCGCTTGCTTTAACCATTTATGGAGATCTTGATATTTCACTTCTTAAAGAAATGCCGAAGGGAAGAAAAAAGGTAATTACAAAGATAGTGCCTCCTAAAAAACGAAAGGAGGCATTTGAACTTATAAAAAAAGAACTGGATAAAGGAAGACAAGCATTTTGCATATTTCCTCTTGTTGAAGTTTCAGATAAGCTTGAGGCAAAGGCTGCAACCGACGAATATGAAAAATTATCAAGCGGACCATTTAAAGATTATAATTTAGGACTTTTACATGGAAGGATGAAGGGCCAGGAGAAAGATGAGATAATGAATAAAATGAAAGAAGGCAAGATTGATCTCCTTATTTCAACCTCTGTAGTTGAGGTGGGAATAGATATTCCAAATGCAACAATTATGATGGTGGATGGAGCTGAAAGATTTGGCTTGGCACAATTGCACCAATTTAGAGGTCGCGTCGGAAGAGACAAGCATCAATCATACTGCTTCCTGCTTACTGAATCTGACTCTGAAGGTACGCGCAAAAGAATGAATGCCTTGGTTAAAGCTAAAAACGGTTTTGAGCTTGCCGAATATGACTTAAAATTCAGGGGTGCGGGAGATATGTATGGAGTAAGGCAAAGCGGTATGCCCGACCTTGCCATGGCATCTTTAGACAATGTAGAACTTATTGAAGAAGCGCGAGAAGAGGCAAATAAATTTTTAGAAAAAGATGCAAAATTAAAAAAGTGGGAAATACTCAAAAATAAAGTGGAGGAAATGCAAAAGACGATGCATTTTGAATAAGGCTTTATCTTTACAGTCGGTACAACTTGCTATATATTGTATTTAGTTCCGCAAAATAAGGAGGCGCAGTGGCAGATTTGATAGCATACGCTGAAAAAATGGCAGAAAAAGAACGTAAACAAACGGAGCTTATAAGAAATAAACTCATAAGCGAAGGAAAAAATTATTACGGGCTTAAATTAATAGAACGTGTTGCCCGCTCAGTAAAAATAGATATTTCAACAGTGCAAGAAGAATATTGGTATCTCCTCAAAGCAGGCAAGCTAAAACTACCCCAGTAACTCTTAGCTATCTCAAAAACCGCTCATCGGCGGTTTTTTATATGATAAAGAAGAAAAATGCGGGCAAAGATAAATCCTATTCCTTGCGATGCTTTGGAGTAACCCAAAAACCCATATATTTTCCAAGCATCAGGCGAGTTTGGGCTTCTATCGCGGGAAAAGCGCCAAATATTATAAGTGTAAATGGTATAAGTAGCCACTGAGCTACCATTACGATATATTTATGTTTTCCATAATTAGGGGGACGAGGAGGTAAAAGAAGTATACTTAGGTAAGCAGATGATACAAGGCCTATCATTGCCGCTGTAAGCAGCCAGCGTACCATTGGTAAAAGATTATATGCGGTTGAGGTAACATTAAATTCATCTCCTCCCAAAAATATAGGCAGCCAACCCATAATAAATAAAAGTAAAGCATGCGTAGCCCAAGAATGAAAACCCTCTATCTTATTAAAGGCATGTCGGAAAAACTTCATAAAAGGAATGCTTTTATCCTTGGTGTAGCCAAAAAGCAAATATGGTATATTTTCAGATCCATAGGCCCATCTGCGCATTTGTTTGTAGATATTTTTCAAGGTTTTAGTGTATGAGGGAGCGACATTAGCATCCATAGCTATAGGATAATACAAGCTTACAACACTGTAATCTCCGCTGTATCTTAAAAAACACTGAAAAAATATACGCGAATCCTCCGATACCACATTTGTCTGCCAATAACCCACATCTAAAAGGGCTTTGTAGGTCATAGAGTGAGAAGAAAATGTCGTTTGTTTTTCGGGCCTCTCCTGGCTAAGAGTGTGCCAAAATGTACTGGAAAAAGCGCTAATGCGGCTCAATGCGGGTGCTTGCCAAATATTATTTATAAAAAGAGGTATGGGCTGGTAGCTGGAGCGATAAGGTTTTTCTGCTGTTAAAAAATGGTAAGAAATGCATGAAAAATATCGAGGATAAACTACTGTATCTGAATCCAAGGCAGAAACAAGAATAGCGTCATGAGGAATATTATTTGCATCTATTATCTCCCCTGCTTTTTTTGCGGCCCATGTCTCATTAGAGCCCTTGCCTGCCATCTCGCCCTTCAGGCCGGCAGGATGAGTGGTGGTTATAACAGAGAAAAACTCATCTTTATATTTTCTCTCTATTTTTCGCATTGTCTTTTGAGCTTTTTCTCCTCCCAATTCTTCGGCAGAAAGTACTACTATCATTTTATCTTTAGGCCAATCAGAACTTGCCAATGCTTCAAAAGATTGACCGACAACCTCAAATGATTCGTTGTACATTGGAATTACAATAAGGTGCCATATATTCTGCCAATTATCCACATTTGCCCTATAATCTTCTTTGGGAAGTTTTTTTAATTTATCTATCCAGTTTATTTTTTCATGGCGAAGCATTATTTTATAGGCACTCCTTGTATGAATTGCCAAATAAACTGACTTTAAAAGCCAAAAAAAGGCAAAAGCGATAATTATAATACTCATCCATACCGGCTTAAGCCATGAAAGTAAAATAACTATAGCAAATGTGCCCCAAACCAAAAGGCCGGGCAGCATTTCAAAACGCCTGTATAATTTTCTGTCAGATTTGTTTTTTAGATCTTGCGCTCTTCCGACAAAAAGATAGTCGGGTAATTTTTTGCTTTTCATGATTTACCTTCAGTATTGTATATATAAAAAAGCACCCTGTAAAGGATGCTTTATATTATGTACTTATTAGTTACTCAGAAGAGTATTTCTCTGCCAAATTCTTATCCAAAACATACAAAGCGATCTCCTGTGCTCCCTGTTGGGAGTAGTCAAAGACCTCTCTTAGATTCTCTATCATATGATTGACGTGATCTTTTATTCTTATATCAAATTTATCAAATGCCGCGGTATCATAGGCCTTAACAGCTTCTCTAAAGCTCTTACTCTCGCTAAAGGGCTCCAAAACCTCGTCTTTAAGGTGGCGCATGCAGGCGTTAAACAATTCTTCATATAGATCTGTATCCCTTATATCTTTATCCCTACTTGCAATGATCGTAATATATTTCTGCTGTATGCCCTTGGCATACTCCAAAGCTGCTTTAACACCAAGGTCTTTGCCAAGTATGCGCTTTGCCATGAGTTTAAAGAAACTTCCTGTAACTTCTATATCTTCACCTGTATGGCTGCAGCGTATAGTGTCTCCCAGATCATAACTGGTAGCACACAAAAAGTTAAGCAGGTCGCGTTCTATCTGGGCTTTATTATAGAAATAAAGCGCCTCTTTAACTTCGTTTAGGACCATATAATCATATGAATCCACCAGCGAACTTAGGAACTTGTCAGGTATTTGAGATTTTATATCTTTACCAGCTTCCTTTTCAAAAAATTCCACCAAATTCTCCATATTTATAAGATTATCCTTATCCTGATAACGATTATAGAAATCGCTAAACAGGGCTATGGATCTCCTGCCGTCAATACCATCATTTCCTTCATTCTGGCCTTCGGCGATTATTGCCTTGCGTATAGGGGCGGTAAAGTTTTTTCTGTCTTCTTGAGAAAGCCAGCTTGGTATATCGCCTCTATACAGCTTCATCCTAAGCAAAAGCCCGTCTTTATCACAATAGAGCTTATACTTACTCATATCAGATATCCATTCTTCCTGCGGTTCACACTTTGTGTTCATGCGGGAAGAAATTATTACACGAGCGAAATTCTCAAGGATTCTGGGCAAAAATCTCCTGTCAATGGTTTTGCCAAACACATTACGATAGATATTTGCCTCGGTCTCGGGCTCCAAAACATAAGATATATGGTTTTCCTGTACTCTTCCCCTAAGTGATTCCATATCTTCAAATACGCTCTTATCTTCTTCGTTCATAAGGGCAAAGAATAGAGAATGAATACGCTCTTCAATATCTCCAACCCTGTGAACTCCTTCACTAATTATATTGTGAAGCTCTGTCAGACGCTCTCTGTTATGCTCCTTTACATCCATGAGAGCGTAAATACCGTTATTTGTTTTTGCCTGAGGCGAATATATGTAACGTACTGCCTCCGGACCAAATAATCTGTCCAGGCGCTTCTGTATGCCTTCATTAGTAAAGTAAATGCCGCGCTTCGCGCCTTCCTTGCCTCGGGCAACAAATGATTTGTCACCAGGGTTAAAGATACTAATGCCCTCTCCCCTGCTGCGGTCAAACCTGTAAGGTCTTGCACTAACCATGGCCAGCACATCCTCAACAGATCCCAATTTTCGAAGCAAAGCATCAAATATTGACCTACAAATAGTGCATGCCTCTGAGCGCAAAACCCAGGAATATTCTTTATCGCCGAATATCTTATCCTTTATCTCTGAACTTCCGTGAAGAAGTCTCTTGAGAAACTCGCCCCGATAACTTTTTGGAATAATAAGAATAGGGTAATCATGACTTGGACACGGTACTATAAATGTTCCCGCATCATCATCATTTTCCAAAATGACACCTTCATCTATCTTCCAAACTGTTTCATATACGGTTCCTCTGGCAGTTTTGGTGTATGCCTCAAAAGAGCGGAGAAGGTTGTTGAGAAAAGTGCTTTTTCCCGCGCCACTTGGTCCATCATATACATATATCCTGTTTTGCTGATAACCTTGACGCAAACTCTTGGCCTGCCTAACAAATCTATTGGCAAATGGGGTATCTGCAAAAAACGGATTATCAGCCCCGTCAATAAACAGTTTTGAGCAGTCATACTTTACAAAACCTATAAATTCGGGGTCTTCGCTATATTCACTCTCTTCAGCCTCAACATATTCATCTACCATGTCATAATAAAGCTGAAAAACATTGCGCAAAAGAAGGCCGGGTTCTTGCTGTACGGCCTCCAAATATTGCTCAAATGTCAAACTAACACGCTTTTCTTTACGCTCAAACTGCTCCCGCAAAAAACTCATAGCTTGGTTTTCACTACTCATCAGCAAACACCTCCTTTCTGTATTTTGTTATTTTTAAGGTGCATTTCCAGCAACTCCTTTCTACATGTCGCTGTAAAACTTATATAGTATATTACTTGATTTCAGCTAAAAAAACAAGGTCAATTCAAATAAAAAACCGGCTTGATCAATATAATCAACGCCGGTTTATAGGTACAATTTAGTAAAGCTCATCTCTGAAGACATATCCATCTTCGCATATATAGACGACTCTAATCATTCTATGCTTAGGCTCGTAACCCCATTCATGCCACTCCCACCAATCACTAGGATAAACCTCCTCATATTCGGTGGTTTCAAGCACTACGGGCCCGCCTGCAAGGAATTCCAACCCTCTGAGCGCGGGTTCAATATACTTTTCAACCAGGGCTTTGCCCTCATAAATGTGATCCAAATACAGTTCAACTTCAAAATCATAGGCCTTCTTTTCGTTTATCTTTATGTTTGGAGGATGATATAACTGCTCTTTAAGCAATTTCCTATACTCTTCGCCATCTCTGCTTTTAATATACACTTCAGCCCTGTCCCATTTATAGGGATCCCTGTGAGGCCTGATGCCCGCAATAAAAAGCTTGTTTTTATCAACAAAATCCTGAAAGTCCTTCTCAGAGAGAAAATCTATCAGGCCTTCATCGTTAAGATATTTCCTGGCCGCGAACAAGGCCTCTTTACCGGCGGCCTCGCCCCCTCCGCTATCATAATTCCTTCTGTCTTCAATTCTATCTAGCAGCTGATATTCACGCGAAAGGCGTCCTTTGCGCCCCAGCTCTTCAATAAATTCAAAAAGCTTCATGCCAGTAGCGTATGGGTTTAGCCCCACGCGAGGCGAAGCGGTAACTCCTGAATTAACTATGGAATAGTCAACCTCATGGCCTTCAATATGCTCATCCTGTATAAACAGGCGCTCATGCCAGAAGCTTGCCCATCCCTCGTTAGCTATCTTGCTTCGCATCTGCGGCTGGAAATAAAGCGATGTGCGCCTTATAACCTGCATCACATCTTTCATCCATAGATTATCTTCATCATTGAGAACACTTGAATTTTCCCAAAGATATTCAAAAATATCCTTTGGCATGGGTTTGTTTTCTTTCTTTTTCCATTTTTTGAAAACATCTCCAAACTCAGGGAATTTACCCCTAAGGCGAAGATCTTCAAAAAATGCCTTCTCCCCTTCTTCTTCACCCAAGCGCTGGGTAAATTTATTAAGCCTGTCTATCTCCTTGTGGTAAAAATTCAGATCAACTTGACCATCTTCGTAGCGTTCCTGCAGGAACTGTCCGAAGTAATAATCTACTCTCTCAGAAACCAAACCAAACATTTCAGGGTAATCTTTCTTATCTGTCTCTTTCAGTTCAGGATAATAACCTACAAGGTTATCAATAGCTCTTGAAAACTCAATAACATAATCGACCCATCTTCTTTCAGTATCCAGCTCATCGCGGATCCTGTTGATAAGACGCTTATCAGCCAAAGCTTGCCCTGCAAAGTCATCATCCCAGGTATTTCTGGAATAAATATTATTCTGGAAATAATCAATGTGGCCCAAAACGTGATAAAAGATCATCACATTAAACCAATCGGTATTATCCTGGTTATAAAAAGACATTGCTGGACGCGTGTTAATAACTGTCTCATAGGGGTTATTGGGATATACATCATATATCCATCTGTTGCGTATGGCGCCAACATCATGAACCCAATAATCATAGAGGGTCGGGATCATTATCTTGGGCTTGAGCTCAAGCATATCCCTGTTGCTAACTATGTATTCAAGCGTGTTATCGTCAAACTGCAAACCCTCACTGCGAGCTACATCTTTACATCTTTCCATTTCCGCTTTCATTCTCTGGTTAAGCAATTTCATTCTCTACCTCCTTTCTTTTGTCTAGTGTAGTTAACTGAGCTCAAGGCGCTAATCCTGAGCAATAAGCGCCTTAAGTGCCTCAATATTCATCTCCTCTGTTACATCCGTGCTTGGCATAATGTGCATACGAAACACATCTTTACGCTCAGGAATGCCTGACTCATTAATGTAACCCTCAAAGGTTGTTTCCGTCCCTGTTTCAAGTCGATAAGGATGCTTAAATAGTGTAACACCCATACGGTTGGCGTAGCTCAGTATCTTTTCCAGCTCGGGAATAGCTACATCGCCCCGCCAATCGCCATCATCTCCATCACTGCCCTGAAAGACAAATATATCATACTCGTCCTGGAGGCCTTCACTTTCTACTACCTCATTTATCTTCTGATAACCCGAGGGTATAAACGTACCGCCTCCGGCACTAAGTCGAAAATACTGTCTCGCCGTTACCTCGCGACAATTTACATCATGTACAAAGAATCTGGGAATAACCCGCTTCTCGTACTGTGTTAGCAGCCACGAATATATCAGCAAGTGCTGTGACACAAGAGCTTCTGTGGGTTCGCCATACATAGAGATCGAATAATCTCTCAAAAAGCATACCACCGCCTGGGATTTCCAAACCCTCTCACGAGAGAGTACGCGATATACCTTATCTTGAGGAACCACTATCATATCCTTAGGATTGGGATTATCTCTGTCCGTACGCCCAAGAAGAATATTGGTTTTCGTAATACGTTTAAGAGATTCCTTCTTATCTAAGAATTGGCCGGAACCACGATGGCGATCTGTCAGGTCATAAGTATATTCATTTGTTGGAAATTTCTTTCTTTTCTCTGAAAGATTTGGCAATTCCAGCTGTTCACTAATGCGCTGGCCTATCTCATATGCCTCTTCTTCAATATCATGCTCACCCTCATCTTCACCAGCTTCCTGGCCTTCTTCGCCCTCTCCGCCTAAAGGAAGAGGTCGTTCACCTATAACTTCGCCCTCTTCACCTTCTCCGCTTCCGGGAGAAGTTATGATGTCATCATCACTGCGACCGATTGCAAAGTTACTACCATATTCATCAATGATGCTCTTTGGCTCTGACTCCCCATGAGTCAGATGCTCCTCTTCCACGTAAGGGACGGTAATAACTTTGCCGGGCCCAACCAAGATCCTTCTATATTTCACTTTTCTGGGAAGTCCGTCTTCTTCTCTTTGTTTTTCACGTTCTTGAATATCTTTCATGGATTCAAGCGCTGTGGCCATGCCGGTTATATCACGCCTCTTGCGTAGCCCATACTCTATTTCAAGCTCTTCTTTAGCGCGCTGGCGCATCATTATTCTATCCAACTCAGTCATATACTCTTCATTTCTATTTTTATCATTATTCATTGTCTAACACCTCCTTTCATTTAAGATGTTTTTGTAAATAAACCCCTCCGATCGGGAGGGGTTTTAAGATCAAGTTTCATCGTCTTTTTCACAGAAGTACTCGATTGTTTTTTCAGCACAGGTATTACAATAACCCAGCTTCTTAAACATTGTGTTTACCATTCTGTTGTAGATCTCAACATTCTCTTCATGGGTACGATTGCTCAGAGCGCCGACCAAAGAACCGGCACCTGCAACATCAGATTCAAGCCGCACATCTGTAACGGCCTTAACCAATTTCTCGTTATCCATAAAGTCGTATGAAGGATCAGTACTTATCTTCTGTCCATATATCTTGCGAATACTTGTGCGATGGGCGTCGCGCCTTTCCTGAGAATTAAGTCCCATGCGCGATTCAACGCTATCAATAAAGCGTTCATCTATTTTGATAGGAGTCAATTTTCCTGTCTGGGGATCTTTATATCTCCAAATTTTATCGGGACCAAGTTGTTCAGAATCAATGCCGATAACCATATTCACATATGCCATGACATCTTTCCTAATGGCATCAGGGTCATCCCTGAATGCATTATAGATCTCTGTCTTGATGCGCTCCCTGTAAAGTTCGCGCGCTACCTGAACATCTTGTTCAAATTTCTGACGATCCGTGCTCTCGGGCACATAATCAATTATCTCTCGCTCCAACGCGTCAAAAGCGTCTTTGGCAAAAAGACATTTGCCTTCGTGGGTCTCAGCCATAGAAAGCATGCGTTGGACAGTTCTGCCCAGGCCTCTATGCCCGATACCCTTCTGACCCCAACGCTTTGTAACATCCTGGTTGGTATTAGCTATATCTTTAACTTCCTGAAGAGTTTTT
This sequence comes from Candidatus Spechtbacterales bacterium, assembly GCA_033721955.1. GTDB lineage: Bacteria > Patescibacteriota > Minisyncoccia > Spechtbacterales > 2-12-FULL-38-22 > JAWVZY01. Next base: position 8,641 of record JAWVZY010000001.1, on the reverse strand, counting down.
ACACCCTTATCACCTGCTACTTCATCAGCCTCAAGCTTCATTGTCTCAATAGGAGACAGTTTCTTGCTATGAGGAAGACGGGTAAGCGTGGCTGCCACTGAAAGCGCGTAATTGAGGTTGGGATCTTCATGAAGATTCTCACCCTCAACTGTTGACTTCTTCTCTGAGCCAAGCACATATCGTGTTAGCTTTTCTTGCTCTTTGTAATGGGTATTGTGAGATACGTAACAGGTTGTGCTCCTGTCTTTAACAGGGGCCTGCTCCTTTTCAGAAATAAATGTATTATACTCTGAATTATTGCTTGTCGCGATAATAAGAGTATCTATAGGCCATCTATAACCATCAAGTTCAATATTCCTGTTTTGGATAACCTGCAAATATATCTGCACAAGATCTTTTTTATTCTTAAATATCTCATCGGAGAAATGGATGCCTCCGCCGCCTACGCGTGCAAGAGCGCCTATGCGCACATTGTATTTGTAGGGGTGGTTGGTATCTTCCGCCAGGTTCAACAAGCGTGATATATCCTGCTCGCCCAGAAGATCTGTAGCAGAGGATGTTATCTTATCGCCGGCTGAATATTTACCGGTTACTGTCCCCAAACTCTCAGCAATGGGTACAGGAACAACTCTCACAAATGAGAGCATCTTTCCCATATCACCATCGCAATAATTACGGATGTCATCCCAGATATATTCGGTACACGCACCCAAAGGGCGGTAGTTATCATAGAACTTAGAAATATTTTCTTTCTCACTAAATCCAGCCTCAGCCAGGAATTCCCTGTTCTTGTCCTCTGCCTGATAAAGGTTCATGGCAAGAATAAGTGGATCCTCAAATGTCTGCGACTGAATAACGGGAAGTCTTTCGTATTTACTAATCCTATCCAGATTCACAAATTCTATTGTGTATTTTGTATTCTCCGGCTCTGACAAAAATCGCCTGTAACCGGTGGATACGTATTCCACAAAAAAGGTTTTACCGTTGCCGGGCTCACCAATAAGGACGAATGCCTGTTCAGCACCCGCGCCTCCTCGAGCGCCCTCCTGTACAAAGTTTACAAATGCGTTTATCTCATCATACCAACCAACGATATGCCTCTTTCCTTGTCGGAAAAAGGGAAAATCGTAAGTAGTTCTGCCGCCTCTTGTTTCCTTTTCTACGCCTTGCTCCAGTATCATCCTGGAGACGCCTTGAAATGCGTTCTCAAAACGTCTTTCCTCTTCAAGTACCGCGTTTAAATGAAAACTAAGGGTTTTGTTTTCGGGCACAATTATTTCTTTCTTATCGCTCACGTCTCCACCTCCTTTCGAATTGAGTTCATCTTGTGAGGACATGATATATCCTCCTTCCTTTGAATTATCGACTCAACCCTTATTAAGTTTTTAAAGGGCTTGTTATACGAGTATGATAAAAGAAGAGAGGCATATGGTCAATCTTGTAAAAAAAATAATTTGTGGTGTTATTGAGCATACTTTATGCAAAAAATAAAAGCTCCGCTTTTGGGCGGAGCATTGAAAAATAAACTATTTTTTAGCTTTCTTCAGGTGGATCATCGCTATCGGGCGGATCATCATCTTTTAAATGTTTAGGAGGGCGAGGGTGTGAATCCCTCTCAAGAAGGGCTTTAAGGGCTTGCTCCATATAGTGCTCGAATTCTTCTAAAAATTCCTGAGTTGTTTTATCTTCGCTACGGGGGGCAGCGGAACTGTTATCCCTATCTATAATTTCTGCGGGCAATATCTTGAAATTAGCTGATCTGGGCTTGCGGCGCATAACGGCCTCTCCATCTACAGCGTCAAATAATACCTGATCACCGCTTAGGATGTAACCTCCGTCAAAGGCATTTGCAAGAGGATTTTCCATATATTTAGATATAAGACGGTTAATCTGACGAGCACCCTCGCGCTCAACATCAGATTTATCTAATATCATGTCGCGAAATTCCTTTGTTGTATATATGAATATAACTTCAGCATTACTTTGATCCGGAAAGAATCTCTCCTGCAGATATTCAATTTCTCTATTGACTATCTTTTCATAATCTTCTTTTGTCAGGCGATTGAATACCACTATGCCGTCATGACCTATCCTGCTATATAGCGCCGGATCAAGTTTCCTGCGAACTTCTTTTTCTACTTCTCTGTATATATCCTGGCTTATCTCTTGTTTTGAAATTTCGTCCGTCGAGGGACTAAGGTCAAAACCAACTGTATTGTTGTCGAGTATTTTAGCAATCTTCTCTGTGCCTATATTGCTTGTCAGGATTATAAGAGTTCTTCGGAAATTGATCTTCTTGCCATGATGTGTCTGGAATGTGCCTTTATCCAGTATTTTTAGAAATTGCTTTTGTACAACGGGGTGCATCTTTTCCCATTCATCTATCAAAAGAACTGAACGAAATGGCCTAAAACTATCCAAATAGGACTCTAGCTTAGTTTCAAAATAATCGTCCATAAGATGTGATAATCTATCGGACTCCAAAAGATGATCTTCATATTTTTTCCAAAATATAGCTAGGGCGTCAAAAAAAGCTTTTTCACGATTTTCTCTATCAAACTTTCCTATTTCCTCAAATGGTGAAGGAGTATCCTGACCTACATAACCGGGCGGAGCGCCTTTAAGCGTAGATCCTTCATGCCTTTGACTGTAATTTTCGCCATCTATTACAACGAGCGGGCTTGTTGCCTGCTCATCATTTTCATTTTCGGCAATACCCAACCACTCACGGGCGATAACTTCGGCCAAAAGCGTTTTACCGCTGGCAGAGGGGCCTACAAACAAAAGTGCGGGTACCGCTCTCCTGTTATTGCGGGCGGGAGATTCAAGAATACTTAAATTTCTAATGGTTTTGCGAACTGCTCTTTCCTGGCCCACTACAGCCCTGCTTACCTTCTGGCTCATGTTCCTCCAAAAAGGAGAAAGATCTTTGGGGACAGTTTTAGTAAATTCCCGAGGCTCAGGTTCACTGTCTGCAAAAATAAGTTCTTCGCCTGACATAGTTCACCTCCTTTCTTTTTAATGTACTTAGCGTTAGAGTTATCATAAATTATGAGCTAAATCCCCGTCAACTTGATTTTTTTCAATTTCTTGGTAAAATAAAGGTTATTGCTTGGTCCCATCGTCTAGTCCGGCCTAGGACGCCAGGTTTTCATCCTGGTAACACGGGTTCGAATCCCGTTGGGACCGCCATGAAAATTTTAGGTATTGAAACATCGTGCGATGATACCGCTCTCGCTTTATTAGAAGCAGAAGAAGGCACCTCAAAGGTGCCTTCTTTCAAAATGCTTCAAAATATTATATCAAGTCAACTTGAAGCACATGCTGAATTTGGCGGAGTAGTGCCTGGTCTAGCTAAAAGAGAACACGCTAAAAATTTGATACCTGTACTTTATCAAATTCTTGAAGAGACAACGGAGAAAAAACAAAATAAAACTTCAAAGGATAAATTAAAAGATATAGAAAAAATACTTGAACGCTATCCTAAGCTTCTTGAAGAATTCAAGGGAAAAGTAGTGCCCTTAGAAAAACCTGATATTGATTTAATAACGGTAACACATGGCCCGGGGCTTGAGCCCGCACTTTGGGTGGGGGTTAATTTCGCCCGCGCCCTTGCGGTTCTTTGGAACATTCCTCTGGTGGGAGTAGATCATATGGAAGGACACATTGCTGTAAATTTACTTAGCGCTGAAAAAGTAGAATTTCCAGCACTTGCCTTAGCTGTAAGCGGAGGGCATACACAGCTTATACTGGTTAAAAACTGGATGGACTATGAGCTTTTGGGTGAGACGCTTGATGATGCGGCGGGTGAGGCATTTGATAAGGTGGCGCGCATGCTTGGCCTTGGCTTTCCCGGAGGTCCCGCAATTGAAAAGTTGGCAAAAAAAGGTAATGCAAATGCTTTTGATTTTCCCCGCCCTATGCTCAAAAAACCAAATTATAATTTTAGCTTCTCGGGCCTAAAAACTGCAGTTTTATATACAGTACAGAAATTATCTAAAAAAGAACTTGAAGATAAAAAGGTAGATCTTGCCGCATCATTTCAGCAGGCAGTTGTAGACACGCTTGTTATAAAAAGCATAAAAGCGGCTAAAGATAATGATATAAAAACATTTATGTTAGCGGGCGGAGTTGCCGCAAACACAGCCCTGAGAGAACAAATGGAGGCAAAACTTAAAGAAGAACTGCCCGAAGCCCGGTTCATAGTGCCTGAAATAACGCTAGCTACAGATAACGGAGTTATGATAGCTATAGCCGGCTATCTGCGCCACAACGCGGGAGAGGACAGCGATTGGCGCACGCTTGAGGCAGACAGCACAAAACTTATTACAGAATAAATATATATTTTAATATATATATTAATACCCGGCTTACGCCGGGTATTTTAGTTTGATTTTTCTATATAATCGGGTAGGAGTATCGCTTCGCTATCATGTCGCACCTCCAAAAACCCCGCCTTCGTCTTGTACTTCACCTCATCCGTATCTCCTCCCTTCAAAATTATCTCTCCCTCGCTAAGCAAAGATACAAGGGGCGTATGATTTGCAAGCACCGTAATTTGGCCATCAGCTGTTGGAATGGTCGCACGTTCAACTTTGCCTTCATATTCTACCCCAGCCGGGGTAATAATTTTAATATTTAATAAATTCATAAGCGGAGCCAAACTTTGTTTAAAGTAGCTCTCGGAAGCGCAAATGCTTGGTCTTCCGAAGGAAGATTTGCGCTGAGAGCGCAGCGGCAGATTTTCGCTGGAAAAATCTGACCGCGGTACTTTAAAGAAACGGTTTGGCGGAACGATTAAACACTACAAAAATTATTTAACCTCATCAATGCCTCCCTTCATATAAAACGCCTGTTCGTTTTTGTCATCATGCTTGCCATCCAATATCTCGCGAAAACCGCGAATAGTTTCTGAAAGGGGTACATATTTACCCTCTGTACCTGTAAACTGCTCTGCTACGAAAAACGGTTGTGAGAGGAATCTTTGAATTTTACGCGCGCGATTAACAGTCATCTTATCCTCGTCTGAAAGCTCGTCCATTCCAAGTATCGCGATAATATCCTGAAGGTCACGATAACGCTGTAGAACCTGCTGTACTTCACGTGCTGTGTTGTAATGCTCCTGGCCTACTGTATCGGGCTCTAAAATAGTTGATGTTGAATCAAGAGGATCAACTGCGGGATAAATACCGAGTGAGGCAAGTTGACGGCTCAAAGCTACGGTTGAATCTAGGTGGCTAAATGTAGTTGCAGGTGCGGGATCCGTATAGTCGTCTGCAGGTACATATACCGCCTGAATAGAAGTAATAGAACCCTTATCGGTTGATGTAATACGCTCCTGCAAATTACCCATCTCGCTGGCCAGAGTTGGCTGATAGCCCACGGCTGAGGGCATGCGGCCAAGCAAAGCTGAAAGCTCGCTTCCTGCTTGAGTAAAGCGAAAAATATTATCAATAAACAAAAGTACGTCTTTACCTTCCTCGTCGCGGAAATATTCAGCCAAAGAAAGACCGCTAAGTGCTACTCTTGCTCGCGCCCCGGGCGGCTCGTTCATCTGCCCAAATACAAGTGATGTGTTTTTAAGTACTCCGCTCTCTTCCATTTCACGATAAAGATCATCTCCCTCACGTGAACGCTCACCTACTCCGGCAAAAATAGAATTGCCTGAGTGCTCTGTTGCGATATTTCGTATAAGTTCCTGAATAACAACGGTTTTACCTACACCGGCACCTCCAAAAAGACCAACCTTACCACCCTTTAAGAAGGGGCATATAAGATCAATTGACTTAATGCCGGTCTCCAGCACCTCAACGCTTGTTGATTGTTCCTTTAGTTTTGGCGCCTCTCTGTGAATAGGATATTTTTTATCTGTCTTGGGAGCGGGCTTTCTGTCAATTGGGCGCCCTGCAACATCAAACATACGCCCAAGCACATTCTCACCTACAGGAACTGAAATAGGTGCCCCCATAGCTTTTACTTTTTGCCCGCGCTGAAGTCCGTCAGTTGAGCCCATAGCTACCGCCCGCACCTCTTTTAGCCCAAGGTGCTGCTGTGTTTCAAGCACTAAATTTTGACCCTCAGCTTCAATTTCAAGAGCATCATAAATAGCGGGCAGGGTGTCTTCAAAGCGCACATCTACCACCGGACCGATTATTTGTGTAATTTTACCTGTATCTTGTTTTGTTTTGGTTTTTTCCATAATTAATTATTGACTTAATGCCTCAGCACCCGAGGCAATTTCTAATATTTCTTTTGTAATGCCCTCCTGTCTTGCTTTATTAAACTGGAGGGTAAGCTCCTCTCCCCTTTTATCAGCATTCTCCGTTGCGCTCTTCATAGCTACCATGCGCGCTGAATGCTCGCTCGCGTTTGCCTCAAGCAATGCCTGATAAATTTGCACCTTTATAAGTCGTGGAACTACAAAATCTAATATATCTTCCTCATTTGGCTCATAGAGATACAGTGCCCTATTGCGCGCTGCCTTGTCTTTTTTATCTTCTGTTCTCTCGCCCTCAGCACCTGCCTCTTTTATTGCACTCTCCAAGCTTTCTTCAGATAAAGGTAGCAATTTTCTAATTACAACCTCCTGGCTAAATATTGATACAAAATTTGTATATACAATAAATGTCTCTTTGTACTCGCCTGACTTGTAAGTTTCTAAAACTTTATCTACAAGCCCGTTTGTCTCTTCGGGTTCAATATTATCTGAAAAATCATCAAAGCGCTCAAGCGAACCGTCAGCCAGCTTTAGAGCATGGCGATAGGCATAACGGCCTACTGTGACAAAATTTATCTCCTCGTTTCTTTTTTCAAAATATTTATTTAAAGCACGAAGGAGCGAAACATTATAGCCACCGCAAAGTCCTTTGTTTGACGCAATATGCAACACTAATATCTTTTTGCCTTCCTGTTCGCTCAAATACGGATTTTTACGATGATCCTCTGTTGATAGGTTTACTAAAAGCTCAAGTGCAAGCTCCGCGTAAGTGCGCGTCGCTACTGCGGCATCTGTTGCCTTTTTCATTTTACTTCTGGCTACCATTTCCATCGCCTTTGTTATTTTTTTTAAGTTGGCTACGGAGTCGATCTTTTGTTTTATTTCTTTTGTATTTGCCATAAATTGGGTAAGGAAATTTTTCAAGCAGGTCAGGACTTTGCTTTTAAGTAGCTCTCGCAGGCGTGTTTTGGCTTGGTCCCGCGACGCGGGCAAAACCGCCGAGAGCGCAGGCGGGATTTTGCCGCTGGAGCAAAATAACCGCCGGTACTTGAAAAGTAAAGTCCTGACCTGTTTGCTATGATTGTGTTTTTATAAAATCCTCAATCGCTGTCTTTAATTTCTTCTCCAGCCCCTCATCCCAGTCACGCTCAATTTCTGAAAGCAACTCACCCTGAGCTGATTCCATATGTTCGGTAAGTTTCTGTTCTCTTTTTTTGATCTCAGAAAATTCCACATCATCAAAATATCCGTTATTTACAGCGTAAATAATCGCTACCTGCACACCCACACGAACCGGTGAATACGGAGGTTGCTTTAAGAGCTCTCGAATACGCCTTCCTCTGTCCAGCGTCTTTTGTGTCTCTTCATCTAAGTCGCTTGCAAATTGGGCAAAAGCCTCAAGCTCCTGGAACTGTGCTAAGTTTAGCTTTAGCTTTCCTGCAACTTTCTTCATTGATTTAATTTGAGCCGCACCTCCCACACGCGACACAGATTGCCCTACGTTAATCGCGGGACGGATGCCTTTATGAAAAAGACCGCTCTCTAAAAATATCTGGCCGTCTGTAATAGAAATTACGTTTGTAGGAATGTATGCTGAAATATCTCCTGCCTGTGTTTCAATTATGGGAAGCGCTGTAATAGAACCTCCTCCCGCCTCTGCATTTCTTTTAGCGGCGCGCTCAAGCAAGCGCGAGTGAATATAAAATACATCTCCCGGATATGCCTCTCGCCCCGGAGGACGACGAAGCAAAAGTGATATCTCACGATAAGCAGTAGCATGCTTTGAAAGATCATCATATACAATTAATACATCCCTACCCTGATCCATAAAGTACTCAGCAGCTGCGACACCCGAATAAGGCGCAAGATAGGAAAATGCCGGGCCGTCTGAGGCACCCGCTGCAACCACAATAGTGTAATCCATGGCACCGTTTTGCTCCAGGGTATTTACAAGCCGAGCTATTTTAGATTTCTTCTGTCCCACGGCTACATAAACACAAATCATATCCTGATCTTTTTGGTTTAAGATAGTATCTATTGCAATTGTTGTTTTGCCTGTTTGGCGGTCGCCAATTATAAGCTCGCGCTGCCCCCGGCCGATAGGTATCATTGAGTCCACGGCTTTAAGGCCGGTTTGCACCGGAGTATCTACGGGCTCCCTGTCCATCACTCCGGGAGCTATTTTTTCAACCAAATATTCATCTGTTGTATTTATAGATCCCTTTCCGTCTGTTGGCTGGCCGAGCGGGTCAATTATACGCCCCACCATTTCAGAACCCACAGGAATAGATAAAACCTTTCCTGTGCGCTTTACTGTATCGCCCTCTTTAATATGTTTAAAATCGCCAATGATAATTGTACCAACCGTATCTTCTTCTAAGTTAAGTGCCAGGCCGTAAGTATCGCCTGGGAACTCAAGCATCT